>JAABSE010000075.1 GCA_011390575.1 Sphingobacteriia bacterium | reverse complement strand
GCTGGCTAGTTTCATGGCCGGGGGAAGCGCTGCATTCATAACCTCTCCGGGGGTTGAGAGATAATAGTCTGCAATCCATTCCCAGAACAGGAACTGTTTTTCCGTTACCATGGGAATTTGGTCCAGTACCGAAAGGATGTATTTGGCCTGAAATTTTTGCGGAGGGGTAGCATGTATTTTTCTCACCAACCCCGAATAAATTTTCCGGGCCCCGAAAGGGACGACCACTCTGATGCCTGGTTGCATCAACTCATTCATGGTGGCCGGAACACGATAGGTAAAATATCCCGGAAGAGGAAGAGGCAGCAGTATGTCGGCGAAGAGGGTTTTATTGTCCATAAACGGAAGCGGGTTACGTGCCGTAAAGTTAGAGAATAAATCGGGGAAATAAAAAAACTGCAGCCTGACGAAAGCTGCAGTTTTCATGAATAACGAGGAAACAATATGTTTAGTCGCCCATGCAAATGCCCACACCTCTGGCAGCTTTTACCAGGTGGGATTCGGGGTCTACAAAGTTGTAATGTGCGATGGCCTCTTTAAAGGGAACAGAAACGATGTTGGGGTGGCGGTAAGAAACCATTTCACCAAACTTTCCTTCCAGTACCATTTCAAAAGCTTTTACCCCAAACTGGGTTGCCAGTACACGGTCGTAAGCTATGGGAGTACCTCCGCGCTGCAGGTGACCCAGTACGGTTTCACGCATATCGGCCTGCAAGCCGCCTTCTTTCAGTTCTTTCATCAACTTGGTGGCCACACCCCCCAGTCTTACGTTTTTATAGCCTGTTTCGCTGCTTTCTTCGTAATACATTTCGCCATCTTTGGGTTTGGCACCTTCTGCCACAACAATAATGGCAAATCCTCTGCCTTTGTCGAAACGTTGGTAAATACGTTCTACCACTTTGGGAATGTCGTAGGGAATTTCAGGAATCAGGCATACATGAGCACCTCCTGCCACTGCAGAGTGCAGGGCAATCCATCCGGCATAGCGACCCATAACTTCAAGAATCAGTACCCGGTTGTGGCTGTCAGCGGTGGTTACCAGCTTATCTACAGCGGTGGTAGCTTCCTGTACTGCCGTTTGAAAACCGAAGGTAAAATCTGTGGAAGAAAGGTCATTATCAATGGTTTTGGGTACACCAATAATATTAAGCCCCTTTTCGTAGAATCTCTGAGAAATGGATTGTGAACCATCACCACCGATGTTGATAACAGCATCTACTCCCAGGTACTGCAATCTGCGAATCATCTCATCCGAGCGGTCAGCACTTCCCCAGGTGCCGTCAGGGTTTTTAATAGGCCATGCAAAGGGGCCTCCTTTGTTGGTAGTTCCTATAATAGTGCCTCCACGAATATGGATTCCACCCACTCTTTTATCATCCAGAACAACAATCTCATTAGGCTCATTCAAAATACCATCAAAGGCATTGATACTTCCAATCACTTCCCAGTTTTTTTCCTGCGAAGCCCTCAGGGTAATGGCCCTGATTACTGCATTCAGCCCGGGGCAGTCTCCGCCACCGGTTGCAATCAAAACTCTTTTCTTCATCTGTAACTATTTTTTTTGTAAATGGTAAGATGCAACATCACGGAAATTTTGCGCCTTATTGGTGGCACCGGTTTCCGATTCGGGTCATCCTTTTTTTCTTTCGTTTTATCAATAAAAAAGCAAAATATTATCCGGTGTAAGTCCGGTAAAATTTTGCTGGTTTATGTTTTTATTTTAATGTCTGATTTTCAACAAGAGGATGAGTTCTTTAAGCGGTAGTGATCAGCAACCTTTTTTTGGGGAGAGATTTTTCCTTTTACCACTTGAAAGAAGAAAAGGAAAAAGGAAAAATTGCCGGGAAGGCAGTCATTGCAAAATGGAAATACAATACGAATATTGAACCTTATCATTTGCGAACAGTCCATGCTTTCTGTACGGCAAATTTCCTTTTTTTCCTAAGTTTGCGTGTTTCACAACAAGCATATCACCCTTAAATCCGGATTCAAATCTTAGCTGTCATATAAGAAGTGAACCCCTGGATAAAAACAACACATTTTTATCCAATTTATCAAAACACGTGCAAAGATAAAGAAATTCCAGTCAATTACAACCCGCTCAATGTTAATTTTAAGTTATCAAATTGCTTTTACTCGTCATTTCTGCGACCAGGTTTTCGGAACTCTTTCTTTTTAAAAGGTCTATCGGTCTTATTTTCAGTGCGTTTTTCCGGGCGGCTGTCCTGCTTTCTGAAGCTTCTTTTTTCTCCGGAATTATCTGAATTTTTTTCTTCTCTTTTGTAGGGCTTGTTGCCCTCTTTTCTGAATGCAGAACCTTCTCCTTTGTAACCCTTATTTTTATTGGCTCTTTCTCCGTAGGGTTTTTTATCACGGGGATTGTCTGACCTGTCATCCCTTTGCACGTATGGTTTTCTTTCAGGCTTATTGCCGGGGCCCGACGTTGAACGACGGTAGGGTTTTCTTTCTTCCGGGTTGTCTTTATTGCTGTCAGATCTGCCGTAAGATTTCCTTTCGGGCTTATTATCAGATCCGCTGGTTGAACGACGGTAAGGTTTCCTCTCCTCCGGATTATCCGTATTGTTGTCAGATCTTCTGTAGGGTTTCCTTTCAGGCTTATTTCCCGGGCCGGAAGTTGAACGGCGGTAAGGTTTTCTTTCCTCCGGATTATCTGTATTGCTGTCTGGTTTTCTGTAGGGCTTTCTTTCAGGCTTATTGCCATGGCCCGATGTTGAACGACGATAGGGTTTCCTTTCCTCCGGGTTATCCTTATTGCTGTCAGACCTTCTGTAGGGTTTCCTTTCCCTTTGTTCACCCTGTACGTCTCCCGGTTTGCCGTAGCTTCTTCTTTCAGTTGTCGGACCGTCAAAATGCTTTTCTTTTCCTTCAGGTTGATTCTCTGAAGAATCAGTATCAGTATCAGCCTCTGTTTTATGCGTCTTTTTGGTGCCTTCATAAAGCTCGTATCCCAGGAATCGGCACTCCAGCTGGCCGTTATAAACCATGGTTTGCGAGGTGTGACGCAGTCCTATTTTGTGGGTAAGGGCTTTATCCGGACTGATGATCCATGCATCGAATCCGGTAAAGTTGTGTTTGAGTGCTGTGCCAATCTCTTTGTAGTAATTGTGAATATCTTCGGTTTGGAGTCTGAGACCGTAAGGCGGGTTAAGGATAAGCATTCCCCGGGGGTGGGTAGGTTTGGAGGTGAAAAAATCTTTCTTTTCCAGCTTTACCCTGCCCAGCAATCCCGCTTCCATCAGGTTGGTACGGGCGGCATCCATTGCATTGTTGTTGATATCGGACGCAATGATTGGGGGTACTCTTTTCAGTTCTTCCTTTCGTGCCTGCTCTCTGAGCGATTCCCATAATTCGGGGTCATAATCCTTCCAGTGCTGGAAAGAAAAATGGCGGCGAAAGATCGAAGGTGCCATGTTCAGGGCCATCATAGCTGCTTCGATGCTGAAGGTAGCGCTGCCGCACATAGGATCGTAAAATGGTTTTTTCTTGTCCCAGCCCGAGAGCATGATCAAGCCGGCGGCCAGCACCTCATTGAGGGGTGCCTGGACATTTTTTCTCCTGTATCCTCTTTTAAAAAGCGGGGCGCCGCTGCTGTCCAGTGAAACCGAACACATGTCGCCGTTGATGTAAATGTTGAGTTTTATCTGGGGGTCTTCCAGATCCACGCTGGGTCTTTTTCCGGCTTTTTCGGTGAAATAGTCGGCTACAGCATCTTTGGTGCGCTGGGCAAGGAAGAGCGAATTGGTAAATTCAGAGTTGAAGGCAATGGCATTGATGGCGATGGTTTTTTCCACATCGAAGAGTTCATCCCACTCGTAAGCCCTGAGGATTTCGTAGTATTGCTCCTGTGTTTCAAAGGTAAAATCAAAAACAGGCTTGAGGATGCTCAGCGCCGTTCTTGACCACAGGTTGATTTTGTACATGAGTTCGGTGTTGCCCTCAAATTCAACCGCCCTGTTTTGCGGTGTTACATTTTCCGCCCCCAGGGCTGAAAGTTCTGATGCCAGAACACCCTCCAGTCCGGTGAGTGTTTTGGCAATCATGGTGGTTTTTGCTGTTTCCAAAATTGTGGATTTAAATACTAATGTGTAAGTTTATTGAATTTGCCCGTTGATAATAACTGTTTCTACCTTGTTGCTGCCATAGGCATAGGGCATAAACTCATAACCAGGGATTCTTTTGGTAATAAAAAGGTTGGCTTTTTTCCCAAGGGAAATGGTTCCCAGCTCATCCTGCAGGTCCATGGCATAGGCTCCGTTGAGCGTGGACGCGTTGATAACCTCTTCGGGAAGCATTTTCATCTTCACACAGGCAAATGACATGATCAGTTGCATATTTCCTGAAGGTGAAGAGCCGGGATTATAGTCGCTGGCCAATGCCAGGGGCAAGCCTGAATCGATCATTTTTCTGGCGGGCGGATATTCCATTTCCAGGAAAAATGCCGCGCCGGGAAGTAAACAGGGCATGGTGTCGGAATCCAGTAATGCTTTGATCTCTGCTTCACCTGTAAACTCAAGGTGGTCAACACTCAGAGCGTTGTATTTAACCCCCACCTGTATGCCCCCGGAAAAATCGAGTTCGTTGGCGTGAATCTTGGGTCTGAGGCCATGTTTTACTCCTGCCATGAGTATGCGGTCTGTCTCTTCTACCGTAAAGAAACCACGATCGCAAAACACATCGATATAATCAGCAAGGTCTTCGCCGGCCACTTCGGGTATCATTTCGTTGATGATAAGATCTACATAATCACCCTGACGTCCTTTGTATTCGGCAGGTACAGCATGGGCGCCGAGAAAAGTGGATTTGATGGTAAGGGGACTCAATTCCTTGAGTTTGCGAATCACCCGCAACATTTTCATCTCACTTTCGGAGGTCAGTCCATAGCCGCTTTTGATTTCCACGGCACCGGTTCCCATCATTTTGATTTCTTCCAGCCTTTCCAGGGCCTGTTCTACGAGAGAAAGCTCAGAGGCTTCCTGCAGGCGGCGGGCAGAATTGAGGATGCCTCCGCCGCGTTTGGCGATTTCTTCGTAGGATAAACCCCGGATTTTGTCAATGTATTCAATTTCCCGGCTGCCATCGTACACAATGTGTGTGTGTGAGTCGCAGAAGGAAGGGAATACCATCCTGCCGGAAGCATCAACCACCTTTACGTCATCTCGGGTAGCCTGGTTGTATATCTCACTCTGGGCAAAGGTATCCATCTTCCCGAATGCCCTGATAAGTCCATCCTCGATAAAAAGGTAAGCATTTTTGAGGGTCTGCAGGTCGGCCATATCTTTCCCGCTCACTTTTTCACGGGAATCATATGCTATCTGCACCAGTTCCTTAATATTCCGGATCAATATTTTCATGTTTGATTGTGTATTAAAGGGTTAAAATTTCCTGTGATTGGATGGTTGCACAAGTGGAAACAAGGCATGTTTTAACGATCAACAAAGGTATGAAAGTTTTTGTTTGGGTTTTGCTCACTTATGTGTATGAGCATGAATTAACACCTATGGTATAAGTATTTGGACTATAGTTGTTTATCAAACATTTCCGGAAGATGAAGGGTGACTCGGGAGGGATAATTGAAAAGCGGGCTGAAAACCATCATGATTTTCAGCCCGCTTTCCAATAGGTCAAAATGAAAGGATTTATTCGGGAAGTTCTACTGTGCTGACATCCACCCTAATCTCTTCCAGTCTCTGAGCCACTTCGTCTGTCATGCTTTCCTGGTATCGTCCGCCCAGGTGTTCAGCAAAGAATTTCTCCATAGCAGCCACAAAAGCCATATTGTTTAAGGGGCGTGCAAAGCCGTGTCCTTCGTCGGGAGCATTAAGATATTCCACGGGGAATCCGCGATCTCTCAGTGCTACCACTATTTGATCCGATTCTGCTTTGAGAACTCTTGGGTCATTTTGTCCCTGCACAACCATCAAGGGTGCAGAGATGCTGTCAGCTGCATTGAGCGGCGAGGCTTTGGTAAGCCATTCCTGACCTTCGGGAGTTGCAGGGTCGGCCATGCGGGTGTGCAGTGTAATGCGCATGGCTTCCCAGTAGGGAGGAATAGAGTTGAGCAGGGTGATGAGATTGGAGGGTCCCACAAAGGATACCCCTGCGGCGTAAAGATCGGGGGTGAATGCCAATCCGGCAAGGGTAGCATATCCACCATAAGATCCTCCGAATATTCCGATTCTTTCCGGATCGGCAATGCCCTGGTCAATGAGGTATTTGACCCCCCAGGTTATATCATCCTGCATGAGTTCTCCCCATTGCTGGTTTCCGGCATTGAGGAAAGCTTTTCCAAAACCGGTAGATCCTCTGAAGTTGGGCAGCAGCACCGCATACCCCCTGTTGGCCAGAAATTGTGCATAGGAATTATAACTCCAGTAATCGCGCGCCCACGGGCCTCCATGAGGCATTACGATAAGGGGCAGATTTTTGTCGTCCATTCCCTTGGGCAATGTAAGATAAGCCTGGATTTCCATTCCGTCGGAGGAGGGGTAACGGATACTGGTCATGGGCGAAAGGTGTTCGGTATTCAATTCAGGACGGGGTTTATACTGGAAGGTAAGCTCGCTGCTTTCCCTGTCATAAAGATAAACACTTCCCGGGTCGGTATCCGACCATGCATTGACCAGCCAATAACGCTCATCGCTGGTGGTATTGAAAAAAGAAATTTCTACATCACCCAGTTCTTCTTTTACGGTATTGAAATGCTTTTCGTACTCGTCATTTTTAAAATACCTGCGTGTGCGTTCATCCGTATAAGAAGTGTACAGAACCTCCAGGGTTTTTTCGGAAACAGAAAGACCTCCAAAATCGGCTTTGTTTTCAGGATCTTTTTCTACAAGCTCCATTTCTCCGGTTTCAATATTCATAAGATAGAGCTGGGTGAAGTTGGTGTCTTCTTCAGCATTGGAAACCAGGTATAAATGTTGATTGTCAGCCTTAAAGGCTGAAGGGTACGCTGTTTCGAGCACACTCCATGAATAAAGCATCGTTTCACCGTCGTCATCCAGCCGCCAGAGTTCTCCGGTACCATCTTGCCGGGAGCGGGTAGCCATGCGCAGGTTGTCATCATTGTCGAAAATCCACGAAGTGTAGCGGTTGGTGTTTTCACGGATTTTCTCCAGCTCGCCGGTAGAGATTTTAAGTTTGTAAAGGTCGTGCCATGCCCGATCCCGGTCATTGAGTCCTACAAACATCAGATCATGATCTTCCCTGGAAACATGATAAATCTGTGCTCTCACTCCTTCCATGTTGGTGATGTTTCTTGCTTCTGGGATAGTACCCACGGCCGCATCGCGCGCGCTTACGGCGTAAATATTGAAGTTTTCATCTCCGCCATTGTCCATAACATAAAGCAGAAAACGGCCATCGCGCGACCAGAAATAACTCATGATAGGTCTTTCGGTCTGGTCAGTTACAGGAATAGCATCATCAAAGGATGCATCTCTGTCTTTGATCCAGATGTTGCGGGTGTCATTGTAGGGCCGCAGGAAAGAAATGTACGTCCCGTCAGGGGATAAACGGCCTCCGGAGATTTCCGGATCATCAAAAAACACCTGTCTGTCAATCAGGGGTGGAGTTTGTTCTTTTGTTTCCATGTCACACGATTGCATTAATAATGCAATAGCAAACACTGCAAGGGTGAATTTTGTTTTCATAGTATATTATCTTTTATGTTTAGGATTTGAAAACCATAAAGTTAATAAAACATAAGAAGCAAATTGTTGTATTTTGTAAAAAATTTCCTATCTATTGACGTCGTGCTTTAGCCGACGGTAAAAGGGAGGTAGTAAAAAAAGCGCTGTGCAGAATCCATGATAGGAGAAGTGCGTTTGAGGACAGCGCAATTGCGATTGCACATTAGGGGGCCTCAGCTCCTTAAAAATCAAGGCATTCAATGATTTTGAAAGGAAAATGGGGCTGAAGCCCCCTGCTCTTTATAGCATTTCTGATCCGTCAGTTAAAACTGACGGCAATGGATAAGAGTGGTGCTTAAATTTAAAGAATTGAATAAGTTGAGAAGTCTGTCCATTGTTCTTATTTTGGGAATGGGCTGAAGTCCCTGCTTTTCTTAGCATTTATAACTGTCAGTTAAAACTGACGGCAATGGATAAGATACCAGGTATAACTTATGCAGGAAGAAAGGCAAGATTGCGGATGTCCAAAATGAAATTACACCACAACCTAAATCACCACATTAACGATTTTTTTAGGCACCACAATTACTTTTTTAGGCGTTTTTCCATCCAGCCATTTTTGTGCTTCATCGGCTTTCAGTACCGCTGCTTCCACCTCTTCTTTGGTGCTGCCTGCAGGCAATTCAATCTTAAAGCGGGTTTTCCCATTGAACGAAACCGGATACATATCCATGGCATCGGCAATGTACTCCTCTTTCCATTGCGGGAAGGTTGCTGTAACGATGCTTTCGTGGTTGCCCAGCTGTTGCCATAGCTCTTCGGCAATATGAGGGGCAAATGATGATACCAGAACAGTTAAAGGAGAGAGGATTTCCCGTTTGTTGCATTTGAGGTCTGTAAGTTCGTTTACACAAATCATAAACTGACTCACTGCGGTATTGAAGGAGAATTTCTCAATATCCTCGCTGATTTTTTTGATGGTCTTGTGCAGCACTTTCAATTCAGCATCGGTGGCTTTCTCCTCAGATACTTCAAAATCATTTTGCGGGTTGTGGTAAAGCCTCCAGAGTTTTTTCATGAAGCGAAAAACACCTTCAATGCCATTGGTATCCCAGGGTTTGGCATACTCCAGGGGGCCGAGGAACATTTCGTACAATCTCAGTGTGTCGGCTCCATAGCGTTGAATCAGATCATCGGGGTTGACAACGTTATGAAAAGATTTGGACATTTTCTCCACTTCCCATCCGCAGATGTATTTGCCGTCTTCCAGCACAAACTCTGCATTTTTGAATTCAGGGTTCCACTTTGTAAAGGCATCCGTATCAAGAATGTCATTGTTTACGATGTTCACATCCACATGGATGGGCATGGTATCGTATTCCTTTCTCAGCCCGTGCGAAACGAATGTATTGGTTCCTTTTACCCGGTATACAAAGCTGGAGCGACCCTGGATCATTCCCTGGTTGATGAGTTTTTTGAAAGGTTCTTCCTTTACGCTTACTCCGATATCGCACAGAAATTTGTTCCAGAAACGGGAATACACCAGATGGCCGGTAGCGTGCTCAGCTCCTCCGATGTACAGGTCCACATCCTGCCAGTACTCAATGGCTTCGGAAGAAACCAGTGCTTTATCATTTTTGGGGTCCATGTACCTGAGGTAATAGGCGCTTGAGCCGGCAAACCCGGGCATGGTGTTGGTTTCAATGGGATAGCCTTCTTCCGTTTGCCAGTTTTTGGCTCTTGCCAGGGGAGGTTCGCCGCTTTCGGTGGGAAGGTATTTGTCTACTTCGGGCAGTTCAAGGGGCAACTTGCTTTCGTCCATCATGTAAGGCATGCCGTCTTTGTAATACACAGGGAAAGGTTCTCCCCAGTAACGCTGGCGGCTGAAGATGGCATCGCGAAGGCGGAAATTGATTCGTTTGCGTCCTATTCCTTTGTCTTCCAGACGCTGAATGACAGTGGTTATGGCAGCATTCACTTCCATGTCGTTGATAAAGTCGCTGTTGATCAGGGTGCCGGTTTTGGCATCGTAGGATTCTTCTTCAATGTTTCCGCCAGAGACCACCTCCACGATGGGCAAACCAAAATGTCTGGCAAAAGCATAGTCCCGGCTGTCGTGTGCCGGTACAGCCATGATGGCTCCGGTGCCGTATCCTGCCAGCACATAGTCTGCTACATAGATGGGGACAGGTTCTCCGGTAAAGGGATGTTCACACCAGGCACCGGTAAACTGGCCGCTCACAGTTTTAACTTCGGTCATTCGTTCTCTTTCCGTGCGGTTGCGGGCTGCTTCGGTATAGGTTTTTACTTTTTCGCTGTATTCGGGGGTAGTAATTTTCTCCGTCCATTCGTGCTCTGGTGCGATGACCATAAACGTGGAGCCGAAAATTGTGTCGGGACGTGTGGTGAATACTTCCAGCGACAAGTCATGGCCTTTGATTTTGAAAAAGATGGTGGCACCCTCTGACCGGCCAATCCAGTTTTTCTGGATTTCCTTCAGCGAATCGCTCCATTCAACAGTGTCGAGTCCCTTAAGCAACCTGTCGGCATAAGCGGTTATGCGCAACGACCATTGCATCATCTTTTTCTTCTCTACCGGATGTCCGCCACGCACTGAAAATCCTTCCTTAACCTCATCGTTGGCCAGCACGGTACCCAGTTTGGGGCACCAGTTTACCATGGTTTCAGAAAGGTAAGCCAGGCGATAGTTCATCAATACCTGTTGTTGTTCTTTCTCACTCTTCTGTCTCCAGCCTACTGCGGTGAATTCTTCTTCCTGGTCAGTAGCTGCTTCCACGCCAATATTTCCACTTCTTTCAAAAGCGGTTATTAAATCACTTACAGGCCGCGCTTTCTGCTCTTTTATGTCGAAATAATGGGTGTAAAGCTGAATAAATGTCCACTGGGTCCATTTGTAATAGCGTGGGTCGCAGGTGCGCACTTCCCGGTCCCAGTCGAATGAGAATCCAATCTTGTCCAGCTGCTCGCGGTAGCGCTCAATATTTTTTTCTGTGGTAATGGCAGGATGCTGTCCGGTCTGGATGGCATACTGTTCTGCGGGCAATCCATAAGCATCGTAGCCCATAGGGTGCAGTACATTGAACCCTTTCTGCTTTTTGTATCTCGAGTAAATATCAGAGGCAATATATCCCAGCGGATGACCTACGTGCAACCCGGCCCCCGAAGGGTAGGGGAACATATCGAGCACGTAAAACTTGGGACGATTGGGGTCAATATCGGTTTTGTAGGTTTTGTTCTCACGCCAGTATTGTTGCCACTTCTGTTCGATGGCAGAAAAGTTGTATTCCATTTTCAATGAGGATTTAATACGGTTAAATAAGACTTGCGAAATTAGTAATTACAGGGGAATTTTTATCTGGTTATATTTTTTTAATTCGGTCAGATAGAGCTCGCCAACAATATCCGTATTTTATGTTTTGCCTTGTTGCGAAATTATAATCATACGCGTGTGTATAAAAAGTTATTGTTATGGTTCGGTTCCGCAATTGTTTTTTGGCGAATTATCGGGCAGGACAAAACGATTGCGCAACTGTGAATAAAAGTGCATGTAAGAAATCAAACCGGCAAAATTTTTCTATCCTTTGGGCAGGGTAAACCAGAATTTGCTCCCTTCACCCTGGGTGCTTTCAAAATCAAAATCTCCCTTGTTTTTCTCTACGAAATCTCTGATAAGCACCATTCCCAGTCCGCTGCCCCGTTCGTTTTGTGTGCCCGGTGTAGACTGAAAAGGCTGGTTGATTTGTTTGAGTTTTTTTACCTGCTCAGGGCTCATCCCCACACCATGGTCTGTAATTTCCACCAGGATTGTATCTCTTTTTTCTGTGACCGTTACATCGATGGTATCACCTGCATGGGAATACTTGATGGCGTTGGACAGGAGATTTCTTAATACGGCTTTCACCATTTCCAAATCCGCAAAAGCCTGAAAAGATTCACCATGAGAATGTACGTCAATGGTAATATCTTTTTTCTGTATGGTGGGTCTGAACAAGGCAACTGACTGATTGACCAGCATCACAATTTCAGCAGAAACGGGGCTGTAGCTGATGCTTTGCATTTGCGAACGTGACCAGTCGAGCAGGTTCTGCAGCAGGCTGAAAGCCCTGCGGGCAGAATCATGTATCACTGAAGCCATTTGTACGATTTCTCCTTTCTGGAAATACTCAATTTCCTTTTCCAGCGATTCGGTACCAAAAAGAATGTTGTTGAAAAGGTTCTTCATGTCATGGGAAATAACCGAAAAAAGCTGGTTTTTCACTTCATTGAGCTTTGAAAGTTCTTCATTTTGGCGGGTTATCAAATCGCGGTTGTGCTTGAGTTCGAGATGGGTGAAGATACGGCTGATGAGTTCATTGGAGTTGAAGGGCTTGGTAACATAATCTACGGCTCCTTTTTCCAGTCCATTGATTACATCTTCCTGATCCACCTTTGCTGTAAGAAAAATTACAGGAATATCGGCTGTAAGCGGATCCTTTTTGAGTTTTTCGCATACTTCAAACCCATCCATTCCGGGCATGGAAACATCCAGCAATATCAGGTCGGGAATATTGTTTTTGATGGCTTTCAATGCTTTGATGCCACTTTCTGCATAGTTTACCTTCAACCCTTTTTCGTTGAGAAGATGTACAAGAATCTGGATGTTTTCAGGTACATCATCCACAATAAGTACCCTGAAAGCATTGTTTCGAATAAGAATTTCCTGCTGGATGGTCATTGTTATAAAGTGTTTTATTCTCTCAGTTTTTCAAAGGAGGATAGCAACTTGTTGATTTCTATTACATTAAAAGTGCTGGCACATTTGCGCAGTTCCAATGAAAATTCTTTGAGGTATTTCAGTTGTTT
The DNA here is from genome assembly GCA_011390575.1 of Sphingobacteriia bacterium. Lineage (GTDB taxonomy): Bacteria > Bacteroidota > Bacteroidia > Bacteroidales > UBA7960 > SKVR01. Next base: position 4,702 of record JAABSE010000075.1, on the reverse strand, counting down.
GTGTTCCGCTATTTCCCCCAGTATTCCTGAGAATTTTACTACTTCATCAAAACCCAGGATATCCGCTATCTTGTCATATTCTGTCCACACCTCCCTGTACATAAACTCCCTGGCTTTTTCTGCTGAACCTTCTTTTATGGCAAGCTCCTGCATAATCAATGTGGGAAGCTCTTTTTGTGTTTGGGTCTCCGGCGAGGTATTTTCTGTTTTGCCTTTGGGTTTTGCTTTTATTTTAAAGGTGTCTTTACTTTCTGAAGCAGGGATGGAAGGGATGAAAACCTTGAACTCAGTACCTTTATTCAATCGGGTGCTAACAGAGATTTTCCCATGCATCATCTCTGCAAATCTCCGGGAAATTGATAATCCCAGGCCGGTGCCCTCCTGTTTAAGAATTCCCTGGGGTTGCTTCTGGAAAAAAGGTTCAAAAATTGACTGCAGGTCTTTTTCTCTGATCCCCGGTCCGGTATCGGATACTTTAAGGGTTAGATCAATGCAATCTTTGTGTTTGGCTGACTTCTGTGCCTTCACCTCAATACTCACACTTCCGGATTCGGTAAATTTTACCGCATTGCCTGCCAGGTTGAAAAGAATTTGCCGGATTCTGAGTTCATCCAACAGTATAATATGTGGTACCTGCTCATGGATAAAAACATTAAACTGTATTCCTTTTTGTTCTGCTTTGAGGGAGAATATCTGCCTTACATCTTCCACCAGGTTGGCAATGCTGAAGGCTGTGGGATTGAGCTCCATCTTGCCGGCTTCGATACTCGACAAATCAAGTATGTCGTTGATCAGCGCCATGAGTGCTTTGCTGCTTTTTTCTATTCCCGCCAGCAGTGATTTAAACTTTTCATCCGTAACAGGGAATTCCTTGAGAATTCCGGTGAAACCCATGATAGCATTGAGGGGAGTGCGTATCTCATGACTGATATTGGCCAGAAACTGACTTTTTACCTTACTGGCCTCTTCGGCCTGCTCTATGGCAACCTTGAGCATGGCTTCATTCGCTTTGGCCTCTGAAATATCTCGGGCTACGATACCTATCAAAAATGAACGACCCGATTTTACAGGAAATGCCGCGGACTGAATAATTACGGTGTTACCCCGGGAGTCCTTGATTTTGGTTTCACTTGTTTTTTTAAACCAGGAACTATCCCCCGATTGCAGGGCCTGCTGAATATGGTTTTTATCAAAAAGTGACTGGTCGTTGGTTGATGCATCCGGCAAGGCGCGGCTGTCAATAAATTCCCATATCTTTTGTCCCAGCACTTTTTTTCTCTGAAAACCGAAAATGATTTCGCATCCTTTGTTCCATTCAATGATAGAACCGGTTTGGTTGACGATAATAATGGCGTCGGTAGAATTTTGAATAATATTTTTGAATTTCTGCTCGGTCTCTTCCTGTGCCTGAACTCTTTCTGTAATGTCGGAATATACAATGGCTACCCCAAGATCGGGCAAAGGGATGGGTGCCGCACTGACGTTGATCCAGGTTATCTCCTTATTGCTTTTTACTATCCCCATTTCCACGTTTTCCACTATCCTGTTCTCTTTTAGCGCTCTCACACTGGCATATTCCTCCGAAGGCATCGGACTCATATCCTTTCGGATGATATTCCAGTTCTTTCCGGCAAAGCTTCGTATAAGATGTTCTTCTTTCTTCAGGCCCAGCAGCTCTTCTGAGGAAGGATTGCAGTCAATGATGTTGCCCTGGATGTCTGTTATGGTAACCCCAACAGGCAAAATCTTAAAGATGGTTTGCAGCATTTCATGACTTTGAAGCTTTTCTTTCTCTGCCAGCATTTTTGCCGTAACATCTTCAAAGATGATGGCAACATAATCAAGTTCAGGGATAAAAGTATATATGTTTACATAAAGGTCTTCGGTAAGGTGAAAATTTTCCAGGTTCTGATTGGTTTTCTCTTCAACTGTTTTGTGAAGCATAGGGAGTATTTGGGCTCCGGCATCAGGAAAAATATGGATAAAGGGGGCTCCTTCCATTTCTCCCGGACTGATTCCTGTAATCTCTTCAAAAGACGCGTTGGCGCGGAAAAACAGAAATTCCCGGGGTTTCCCGTCTTGCAAAACAGGCTTCAGAACGAGCAACCCGTTGATCATGTTTTTGAAAAGCAGTCGATAGCGCCGTTCACTGTCGCGCAGTACATCGGCCTCTTTGAGTTCTGAAACATTGGTTGCCGAAAGCCTCACAAACCATTCATTTTCTTTCTCATTCCAGTAAGGTTGGCTGTTGATGAGAAAATACTCAAATTTATCAGCTCCTGTGCTCATGGCAATCTCGACATTGGCCGAGCACTTTTCTCCCATAATCTTTTGCCAGAAGAAATAAAAATGGTCCTGGGAGGAAGGATCAATCAGGCGGGTGAAAGGTTTGTTTCTGATTTTCTCCCCGGCTTTTTGAAGTTGGAGAGAAGCTGTTTTGTTTACATCCGTAATGATACCCTCGCTGTTGAGGATAAAATACCCGACAGGTGCATTTTCAAAAAGATCATCCAATCTGCGGTTCTGAAGTTCCAGTTCTTGATTGGCGTGGGATAATTCCTCTTGCTGAAGCTCCAGTTCGATTTTATAAATATTGTACTCTTCAACCAGCTTATCAATGTTTTCAAGGATTTCAGGATTGCTCTGCACCGTTTTTTTTCCAAGCAGTTCAATGGCTTTCTTTCGGAGTTTTTCGGTGTTGTTGTGCATATGTTGAAATTTTTTTTACACGGAGCATGTGCTGAAATCCTGTGTTGGTTTTGCTCCGGATGAATCAAATGGTAAAAGGAGCAAGGGTTTCGGGAGCATAAAAGTATAACTTTTTTTTAATTTTTCAGGAGTCTGTTGTAGCTTTATCTCTTCCGGGCTGTTACAGGTTCATAATTCTTAACCAAAAGGCCTGATGCTCTTGATTTTTATATTAATTTTGGGCCTTAATTATTAAAATTTTGTGTGTTTAAAACCCATAAAAATATTGTTTTATGAATCAAGATAAAAAATCCGGTTTGTTTGATGATTTTCCCGGAATTTCCACTGCCCAATGGGAAGAGAAAATCCATCAGGATTTGAAAGGGGCAGACTATGAGAAAAAGCTTATATGGCACACCGTTGAGGGAATCCGTGTAAAGCCCTATTACCGAAGCGAAGATCTGGAAAACCTGGAGCATGTGAAATCCCTGCCGGATCAATATCCTTTTGTAAGAGGCAAGAAAACCCGGGAAAACAACTGGGATGTGCGTCAGGATTTCGAAGAAGAAGATCCGCAAAAAGCAAATGCGCTGGCCCTCAATGCACTGTCCAGAGGTGCTGAAGCCGTTGGTTTGAATGCCGTACAAATAAAGAACCCTGAGCAGCTTTCTGTTTTGCTCAAAGGGATCAATCCTGCGCAAAATGCGGTTCATCTTATGCATTCCAAAAACTACAAACCCCTGTTCAGGGATTTGGTAGCCCTGGCAAAAGCAGAAGGATGGAAAAAAGAGGAGGTAAAAGGATCGGTGGATTTTGATCCGCTGGCGTTCTTTCTGTTGTATGGCAAATTTTACGGGTCAGCAGAAGAAAACTTCCGCGATGCTGCTGAATTGCTGAAAGATGGAAAAGACTTTCCCTCCTTCCGCCTGATAGGTGTCAACGGGCAGAACTTTCACAATGCCGGAGCACACATCGTGCAGGAGCTTGCCTTTATGCTGTCACAAGGCAATGAATACCTGGCAGCACTTACCGAAAAAGGAATCTCTGTAGATGAGATTGCGCCACGCATGCAGTTTACCATCGCGGTGGGCTCCAACTATTTCCTGGAGATCGGGAAACTGAGAGCTGTGAAAATGTTATGGGCCAAAATTGTGGAACAATACAAACCACTGAAACCGGAGTCCATGAAAATGAACATTCACGGGGTTACTTCGGGCTGGAACAAGACCGTTTACGACCCGTATGTAAATATGCTGCGCACCACCACCGAAGCGATGGCCGCTGCCATTGGCGGGGTGGACTCCATGACCGTGGAACCTTTCGATGCCACCTACAAAAAAGCCGATGAATTCTCTACCCGCATAGCCCGAAACCAGCAAATTGTGCTGAAGCATGAGTCTTATTTCAGCAAGGTTGCCGACCCGGGTGCCGGTTCTTATTATATAGAGAACATTACCGACAGCATTGCCGAAGCCACCTGGAAACTATTCGTTGAAATGGAGGAAATGGGAGGATTCATCAAGGCCGCAGAAAATGGATTTATCAAAGGAGAAATAGAGAAAACCTGCCAGAAACGCGACATGGACATTGCCATGCGCAAACAGGTATTTGTGGGGGTAAACCAGTATCCCAACAACCAGGAAAGAATGCTTGATAAACTCACCCCCACTGCCAGACTCAGTGATTTGGGCGAATTGAAAAAATACCGCGGAGTGCAGGCATTCGAAGCCATGCGACTGTCGGTAGAAAACCATGAAAAGAAAGGTTTTTCTATACCCAAAGTTTACCTGTTCACCTGGGGCAATCTGGCCATGCGCAAAGCAAGGGCCTCTTTTGCCACCAATTTCTTTGGCTGCGCCGGCTATACCCTTCAGGAAGCTCCCATGGTGCAAAACATGGAAGAAGCCATTGAGAAGGCACTGGAATCCAAAGCAGAAATTATGGTTCTGTGCAGCTCCGACGATGAGTATGCTGATATGACCGGAGCCATTAAAACGCTCAGGGAAAAATTGCC
>JAABSE010000074.1 GCA_011390575.1 Sphingobacteriia bacterium | reverse complement strand
AATGATTCTAAAGGAGAAATGGGCTAAAGCCCCTGAACTTCTAAGCATCTCTGATCCGTCAGTTAAAACTGACGGCAATAGATAAGGGCAATGCTTAATAAAATAAGCATTGGATAACTAAAGGGGAATGTTCATCTATTCAATATTCTCAAAGAGAAATTTCTGCATTTCTGCTCCATCAGTTAATACGGACGGCAATGGATAGAAGCTATACTTTGTGCAGTGTATTTGCCTTTCTGACATACAACATCTTACGGGATGTATAGAAATAAGTATTCTACACCCCAAGTTCCGGGATAAAAAATCCTTATCATGGATAATTATATATAAATGACAGTTGTTTTGAATAGCGATTTTTATTACTTTCATAGTATCAAAAGCGAGCATTTACAATTCATAGAATCATGACCAACTCCGGCCCCCAAAAAGAGTTGTCCGGGCAACAGCAGGAATGGCTGTTGCAAACCCTGCAAACCCGATTTGAGAAAAACCTGCAACGCCATGAAGGCATTGCATGGGATGAGGTACAGAACCGTCTGAATGCACAACCGCACAAACTCTGGTCACTGCAGGAAATGGAAAACACGGGCGGGGAGCCAGATGTAGTGGAAAAGGATGAAGCCACCAATGAAATACTGTTCTTTGATTGCTCTGCTGAAAGCCCCAAAGGCCGCAGAAGCATTTGCTATGACCTGGAAGGTCTGCAATCGCGCAAAGACCATCCTCCGAAAAACAATGCAATGGATATGGCCGCAGAAATGGGCATTGAAATTCTGACTGAACAGCAATACCGGCAACTGCAGCAACTGGGCAAATTCGACACCAGAACTTCCAGCTGGATACTCACCCCTCCGGATATCCGGGCAAAGGGCGGTGCTCTGTTTGGCGATTTCCGCTACGGACATGTTTTTATCTATCATAATGGTGCCCAGTCTTACTACGCTGCAAGAGGCTTTCGCGGGGTGCTCAGGGTTTAAGATAGCTTCCCGCAAAAAATAATATTTAGAAACCATATCAAACACTTACGCATGAGAATAACAATTACTTTTTGGATGCTACTTATGGCCGGCAGCCTGATTGCTCAAAGTCGCCTGCCTTATTTCCTCCGGGGCACCTGGAAGATGGAAAACCAAGAGGTTTATGAACACTGGGATAAACTCAATGACCGTACCATGAAGGGCTTTACCTATAAAATGGCGGATGATCTGATGGTCATCACCGAATACCTGGACCTGTCGCGAACCGGCAATGAAATCACTTACACCGCAACAGTGCTCAACCAAAACCAGGGCAAGGGCATAACCTTCTATCATACCCCATCAGACTCATCCTTTGTTTTTGAAAACCCTGAGCACGATTTTCCCAAAAGGATTGAATATCGCAAAATTTCTGACAAAGAAATATTTGTTACAGTCTCAGGAAGTGGCGACAGGGGATTTTCCTACACTATGAACCGGGTTTTGCAGGATGTAGCTCAAAGAGACACAACCATTGCCAATCCGAACTATGATGTCCGCCTGGCTCAAGAGCTTGAGGCCGACGATTACGGTATGAAGAGTTATATAATGGTCGTGTTAAAAACCGGTCCAAACTCTTCCACAGACACCCAATTCATCAACCAGATCTTCCGCGGCCACCTCGATAATATCCGACGGCTGGCAGAAGAAGGAAAACTGATTGTTGCAGGACCCCTGGGGAAAAATGACAGAAATTATCGTGGTATCTATATTTTTGATGTTTCTTCTGTAGAGGAAGCCGAAGCGTTATTGCAAACAGATCCTGCCATCAAAGAGGGTCTTCTTGCAACTGAAATATTCAACTGGTACGGTTCGGCAGCACTCCCCATGTATCTTGACTACTCCGACAAAATCTGGAAACAAAAACCTTAATCTTAACCTCAACCTTAACCTTACCAATATGGCCGAATTAAAAACCCAACAAAACAACGCCAATGTGGAGGATTTTATCAACTCTTTTGCCAATACAGAGCAAAAACGAAATGACAGTTTCGAGCTGCTCAAACTGATGCAGGATTTTACAGGCTATGAACCCAAAATGTGGGGTACTTCCATTATCGGATTCGGAAGTTACCATTACAAATCCGAACGAAGCCGCCAGGAAGGTGACTGGCCACTGGTGGGATTTTCTCCCCGTAAAGCGGCTATTTCACTCTATGTCTATTCTGGCATGCCGGAACACGAGCACTTGCTTCAGGACCTGGGAAAGTTCAAAATGGGCAAAGCATGTATTTATGTAAAAAAACTTTCCGATATCAACCCTGAGGCGCTTAAAAAAATCATGAAAGCCACCATTGACTTTTTGCAAACAAAATATTCACAGGCGTGATAACAACCAAAATAGCAATCAAAGAACCTGCCTCAAAAGTATGGCAGGCGCTGACGGATAAAAATCAAATGAAAGAATGGTATTTCGACATTCCCGATTTTGAATTACGTGTGGGGTCATCCTTTAACTTTTATGAACCCGGAGATGACAGACAATTTCATCATCGTTGTATCATAAAAGAAATAGTCCCTGAAAGAAAGTTTTCGCACACATGGACACACCCCAGTCACAGCAAAGGCGAGAGCCTGGTTACGTGGCTTTTAAAAGAAGAAAACGGGACAACAGAGGTTACCCTTCAACATAAGGGAATAGAAAACCTTGCTGACGGGGGTCCCGATTTTGCTCCTGAAAACTTCCGGGTGGGCTGGAAGGAATTGATGGCTTCATTGAAAAATCACGTACAAGGCAAGTGAGCTTTGTTGATAAGAAATTCCATGACCCTGGAAAAAGTCAAATCATTATCAGATAAAGTATGAACCTTTAAATCAAAAGTAAAATGGCAACTACAAACATTTATCTCAATTTTAACGGCAACTGTGAAGCCGCTTTCAACTTTTACAAATCGGTGTTCGGTGGCGAATTTGGCTATTTCTCTCGTTTTGGCGAAATGCCTGAAAGTGAAGAATATAAAGTGTCCGATGCCTATAAAAACCAGGTTATGCACGTTTCGCTTGAAATCGGTAGCTCTGTCCTGATGGGCAGCGATTGCGGTGAAGAACAGGCACCTCATTTTCTTCAGGGCAACAACTTCTCTGTTTCGGTAACCGCCGACAGCAAAGGGGAAGCTGACAAATTATTCAACGCTTTAGCCACTGGAGGTACCATTACCATGCCTATCGAATCTACTTTCTGGGGTGATTATTTTGGCATGCTTACCGATAAGTATGGTATTAACTGGATGGTGGCTTTCGCCGAACAGGAACAGCACTAAACAAAATTGAAAACCCTGGCCGTTGCCACTGCCAATGGGGCCAACAATATTCACATCATTATTCCCTGCCACCGGGTGGTGGGTGCAAAAGGCAGTTTGATGGGTTACAGCGGTGATCTCTGGCGCAAAAGGTTTTTTTGGGATTTGGACGGTGCGCAACACCAAATGGAGTTATTTTAAGCCTGAAAGATTTATATAATTTCAACAACTAACCTTAACCTGAATTCGCATGAGAATAACTTTAACTTTAACCCTACTTTCGCTGATACTGGCGAGTTGTCAATTAACTTCAAACAAAGAAAATACTATGGATACCAACGAAAAACCTGAAATTTCAGCCAATGATACCACCCCAAGGGTAACGGGTATCGGGGGAATATTCTTTTTCTCCGACAACCCTGAAGAGACCCGCGAATGGTACAGTAAAAACCTGGGGCTGGAAGTAAACGAATGGGGTTCAAGCTTTGAGTTCAGAAACGCAAACCGCCCCGATGAGATTAACTACCTTCAATGGAGCCCTTTCCAGGCCGGAAGTGATTACTTTGTGCCCTCGAAAAAAGAGTTTATGATAAATTACCGGGTGCAGAATATTGAAGGCCTGGTAAGAAACCTCAAAGCCAATGGAGTGACAATTCTTGATGAAATTGTAGCTTATGACTATGGAAAATTTGTGCACATCATGGATGCCGAAGGGAATAAAATTGAGCTTTGGGAACCGGTAGACAGTGTTTTTACACAGATGGGCGGAAAAACAACGAAGTAGCAGATACCTCATTTCACATATAAAGCCCCGGCATTATTACGAATGCCGGGGCTTTTTGCAAAATAATTAAATAGAAGAAAAAAATATAATGCTTGATGGATACGAAGATGTTCCTTGCTCCTATCCAGCTGTAGAAAGAATTCACTTACTGATGTCCCCGCAAAACCATGTTGGCAAAAAAATACCCTTCAAGCCCATAAACAACCGTTCAATTCCGAACAATCCTGCTACATTATCGAACAGTTTTTTTTCTTAAACGATTACTTAAGAAAACAATCCCGTCTTAACATACTGTTATTGTGTACTATATAAACTTTGGCACAAACATGGCATTTATCTGTACAAAACAAACAATTAAAGTATTAAACGCAAAAACTTACTGTCATGAAAACAAAAATCTTCATCTTAGCAGCACTTTTCCTGACAACCATCAGTCTTACCAATGCCGAGAATTACAGAAGCTTTAAACTGATTGATCTTGCAGGAAACACCATGGAAATCATGGTAAAAACAGAAGAAATTATCCAGGAAACCTTTGAATTTAACACCTCTGAAGTTTTCCGGAGCATAAAGGAGGAAAAGAATCCTGAGTTCATCGACATCACTCCTTTTGTTAAACCCGAACAAGAGGTAGAAGAAAATCATCCTGTTTATAAAGAGAAGTAATAAACGATGCAGAAGAAGACATTTTCGCCCCACTGGTTTTAAGCCGGCCTTCGACACAGGAGACCGGCTTTTTTATGGGTTGATTCAGGAAGCATTCAAAACATAACACTAGAAATTCAATGACAGGCCTACACCATATTCAGAAAGGGAAAGCCTGAGTTCGCTTCTGCTCCTGCGGGAATCTCTTAAAGATAGAGTGCCCAGCCCATCGTTGTATAGATCAACCGCCTTCCTCACCTGCCTCTCAGAGCCAGCACCCACACTGAATCCCAGCACAGCAACGCCAAGCCCAACACCTGCCACCAGCCAGTTGGGCTCTCCCCCACCGATGGCAGTACCAATGGGCCAGCCAATCATAAATCCACCGGCATATCCCAGAATCATTGCAAAAGAATTACTGGCCTGCGCTGATCGTATCATCTGGTAAGCCTCATCATTGGAACGCACGGCAAATGCCAGTTCATCAGCGGTTAGCTGCTTGTCACCTTTAAAATACTGGTATCCCCGGTTCATTTCAAAGACAGAAATCGAGTCCTGTGGGGTTTGTCCAAGAACAAAACTAAAATTTACAACCATCAGGAACAGAATCAATACAAATTTTCTCATGTTTTTTGGGCTTTTGGTTTTTGATAAAGGAAAAACTAATTCATACAGCATTCAGGCCTTACGAAAAACTCTTCAACAGGCTTTCAGTTGCTTATTGACCGGAAATTTTTGTGTCATTAAGAATATTCATGGGGATAACCATTCCGTCAGGCAACTGTGGATTTTCCATGATGAATGTTTCACCACTGATTTCCTGACTGATTTGCGCTTCTACAATCCACCCTGTTTCCCTGTCAATGGTTATGAGCGAAACCATTGCCCCGACAAGGTCATATTTCATCTGCATGCCATTGGTTTCCATATAAGCTTCTTTATCCAAAGTCTCAATCTGCGAATTTCCCTTAAGCATAGCATGAGAAGCAGTCAGCCCGGTCAATTCATAAGTTGAGATAACTTTTGAAGCCATTCCGGCTTCCAGTTCTGTATGAATGGTCCATTTATCGCCCTCTTTTACAGGGTGATCAGGAAAGATGGCTGTGGCCAGCTCAATATTTCCTTTGAAAGCTTTCTCTCCAAATCCCTGTTTAATCTGAGCAACAGCTTGTTCTCTCTGCATAGCATTCAGATTACCTACCTGATCCATTGCGGCTTCCCACAATGATTCAATGTTTCTTACCTCAGAAACTTTTCCGGTTCTGGTCATTACAATATCAAACGAAACATCTTTCAGCGCGCTCATCAGCCGGCCAAAAACATCATTCTCATCAACCGTTTCTGAACCAAATTCCATGGATGCATAAGGTGTTTTCACTGACATCTTCAACTTCTCATACCTTACTTCCATGAGATACCCGTTTTCCAGCAGTTCTTTCACCTTCATAACCACAGAAGCATCGAATGACATCTCCATGGTCATGTCTTGTGACTGAATTTGCTGGTTGATGACAGATTGGTTCTGAAGAACCTGACGGTATTCCTTACCCTTTTCCAGGTTTAATGACAATTCAACTTCCTGTCCATGCAGGAAAACCACAAAAAAAGCGGCAATAACGGAAACAAAAATTCTATTCATGTTTTTGATTTTAAGGTAAATAGATGCTTTTGACTGAATTTATAAACAGGTACTGAACAACAGACGGAACAATGTGTATGCCCATAGCAGGAGAACTTCACCCAACAATTAAACCTAACACATAGCATTGCCTATAAATTGCGTCAAATATAAAAAACTTTTAACACAACTCTGAAAATTTTTTCACCTTAAAAATAAAATTATACGAATATCCGCTTTCTTACCAATTGCAATTTTTTTATGAAGTTCTTGTTTTATTAAACTCAGGTTATTGTTGAACTCACGTAGATTTCCTTTGATTTGCTAAACCTTGCAACAATCTATTGCCGTTCCGTTTTTTGCGGAGCGGTTTAAAGAAGGCAGGAAAAAAAAAGCGCTGTGCAGAAGCCATGAGAGGTGAACGGCATTTGAGGACAGCGCCATTACTACCTTGGGTTGATTGCAAATGGGACTAAAGTCCCGTCGGAAGCTTCAAGATTTAGTTCCGTCAGTTAAAACTGACGGCAATGGATAAGATTCCATACATAACAATATGCAGTAATAGTGGCAAGATTGCGGATAATCATATAAAATTATGATTATCCGCCTGCGTGCATAAAGTATACAAAATACGGACTTTTATAAAGGGATCCGGCTTACAGATTGGTAAAATGAATATTATCAATCAATACTGTTGCAGGAATAAATTCTCCATTGCTATCGAGCGGATTCCACATGGAAAAAGGAATATTGAGTTGAACAAGATCCAGCCCCTCAAAATCGCTCAGGGGAATAGCATACGCAACAAAACCGTTCTCCAGTTCTGTGCTTTCGTAATCCTGGAGAAAAACGGCACCATCTGAAGAAGGGCTTTCCAGTTTGATTTCGGCATCTGCCAGGTTTTCAGGCATGTTAAGTGCGAATACCAGGTGGGTATAACTGCTTAAATTCCGGGGTTGCTCCATCAGAATATACGCACCGCCCCAGTTATCTCCGGGAAAATCAAAAACCAGGCTCAGTTCCCCATCAACTGCGTTTTCGGAGGTTTCAATAAAAGGCTCTCCACCTCCACCAAAAGCTATCACTTCCAGATTGCCCAGTTCTTCGAAGCCTTCCTGAATAGCATTATCAGCGATATTGGGTTCCAAATCCTGTCCAAGGGTTTCATCTGCTAATACCAGATCAGGAGCCGGAGGGGCAATAAAACCTTCCTTTTCAAATACTCTTACATAATCTACATACATACGCTGAGGGAAAGTAGTGGTCTCATCGGGATAACCAGGCCAGTAGCCGCCCACGGCAACATTAAGAATCAGGTATGCACTGCGCAGAAACTCCTTCATATCGTCTTCGATAGCCACTTCATGATACTTTTCTCCATCTACCCTGAAAATTAAGGTTTCAGGGGTCCAGTCTAAAGAAAAAACATGGTATTCTTCACTAAAGTCAGGGGAAGAAGTCTCAGCAAAGTTCTGGCTCTCTCCTTTGCGGTTTTCACCATCCACATAATGAACCGTTGCGTATATTTTTCCGGGTTCATGTCCCAGCATTTCCATGATATCAATTTCGCCACATCCCGGCCAGTCAACAATATCCCGGTTATCGCCCAGCATCCATATAGCAGGCCACATACCCTGTCCGCGGGGCAATTTTGCTCTTACATCAATCCTTCCGAATCGCATGCTAAACAGGCCGTTTGTCGTGAGTTTTGCAGAGGTGTAATCATTTTCTCCACTTTTCAGGGCTGTAATGGCCAGAGCCGATACCTCACCATCCATCTCCACCCGTGCGTTTTCTTCATTTTGTGTATAAATTTGTAATTCATTGTTGCCCCAGCCTGCTGGCAATCCGTAATCAGTTCCGTCACCCGTTTCGTAAGTCCATTTCAAGGGGTCTATCTGTCCCTCATCAAATTCATCACTCCACACCAGTACATATCCTTCAGGGATCTCAATATTATCAGTAGGTTCAGTATCATTGTCAGTGCAAGCGTAAAAGGCAAATACGAATATTGCCGGCAACCCAAATTTCAAAAGCTTTTTCATTGTTGTTAATTTTAAGTTGTCAGATAATTAAAGTAACTATGTTTTAAAATAATCCATGAGGCAAATAACAGCAGATTTGCTGGTTGGCCCTACCATCAAGGAGGCAAAAAAACCACTGAATAAAAAATTTTATCTTCATAAAAAGTCATTCAGTTTTCTAAATTAGCAAAACTTTCCAATAAAAAGGCAATGACACAAAAAATGGCTGGCTCCCGGAAATTTTCAGCACTTAGTTTTCACTATGCATTATGTTTCCGGCAACCAGCCACCTTTATGCCAGCAACATGGGCTGCTGGCCTAACGAATCAACCTAATCCCTGTTCATTGCCCATATAGCGATACCGGCAATAGTTATCAGGCCGCCCAGAAATACAGAAGCATTCACCGTTCTCTGTATTTTTCTGGCCTTTTTTAGTTGTGCAGAGCCAAATCCCTTGTCCTCAATAAAGTTTTCAAGTTTTTTAATTCTCGCGTCATACTCTTGTCTTAAATCCATCGTATTAAAAATTTTAGGTTTAACTTTTATTGATTACATCAGGATCAACGTACAGAGCCGAAAATTGTTTATAAAATGAAGGATTGTAAGGAGATAATTCCCCAGCCTGGCCAAGCCCATTCCAATGATGAGAAAGCCAGCCATGAACGTGGCAGTGGTAAGTCCTTCGATGCCATGTGTCTGAACAATTCCATATACAATAACACTAAAAGCAGCGGTGGATTCCCAATCTGCAAACGACTTCCGCATTTTATTTTTATACTATCCCCTGTTTTTGATAGCCCCTTCGTGGGTAACTCTGTCTTTCCAACTCGTTCTTAATTAAAACTTAAGACTGCAGGTCGCATGGGCCTGCATCCGGCATGGTTTTGCCATTTCAATTCACCCTCACAGCTCTTGTCTCCAGTTATATTCTGCTTTTCGCAGTCGGTCCATGATGGCTTTTCCAATGCCTTTTTCACTTACCGGTTCTGCTATAATGATGTCAACATCATCATCATCTTCAAAAACGTGCATGGCTTCAAACATATTTACCGCATAATCCTTTAAATCTTTTCTTTCCGAAACTCTTATTACTTTCAGGTAATCTTTTTCCAATTTTCCTGAAAATGAAATAAAGCCTGCCTTTAATTTGTCATATTCTTTTGTGGAACTATCTGCTATCAACAACTTTTTCTTAGGGCTGTAATGCGATTTAAGCATTCCGGGCGCGGATAATTTCTCAATTTCAGAATGATTGTCAAACGGAATAATTGCTTCCAGCTCTTCTTGCGTGATAATTCCATTGCGAAGTATCTGAAATCCAAAGTCTGTAAGCTTTATAATGGTTGACTCTATTCCAACCGTAGTTTTTCCTCCTTCAAGAATATAGTCTACATCGGGTAGTTGTTTTCTAACATGAGCTGCTGTAGTAGGACTAATACGCCCAAATTTATTTGCACTGGGTGCAGCAATCGGGCAATTCGATTTGCGAATCAATTCTAAAGCAATTTCATTGCCTGGCATTCGGATGCCTACTGTAGATAAACCCGATGTAACAATATCGGGGACCAGATGGCTTTTTGGCAACACCATTGTCAATGGGCCCGGCCAGAATCTGGCAGCTAAGGTAAAAATTCTTTCATCTGTGCTGGAAATAAGTTCTTTCAATTGAGATATACTCCCAATATGTATGATCAGGGGGTCAAAAGAAGGGCGTTCCTTAAGTTCAAATATTTTTGCAACTGCCAACGGATTTAATGCATTGGCACCTAACCCGTATACCGTTTCGGTTGGAAAGGCAACCAACTTTCCTTCTTTAATAAATTTTGCTGCTATTTCGATGTTGCTTAATTTGTTCATCTGTTTGTATTTTGTTTTTCTCCCATCAATGGCAGTTTTCCCGCCACTTTCGCCGGGCTGACAATTTTTTTCAAATATAAATGAAAAAACAAATGTTTGTTGTTTTTTACAGGAAAATCCACCGATCTTTTCAGCGGGAAAATCCTGCTTTATTTCGCCTATATAGCCCTGTAAACCCAAAAAATTGCAAAACAATGATTGTCTGCAATTTACATGACACAATAGTGCCTGACTTATAGCTAAGTGGAACAAAATTATACGCAGTAAGCATCAGACCTGCTAAATGAAATGTTGTTTCAATTCGATGCTTTTTTTTGCTTCTGCTTTAACTTAACGACCAAACGATTAAGCTTTTGAATTTCTTTGTTTAGTTTGCTGTTTGTGCTCTGTAATTTATTCTTTCTTCCTACAGCATCCAGCGTATTACTTATATTATCGATACGCAATGCCCGTAGTCCTTTGATGTGGTTTTCCAGTTTACCAATTATTTCAATAAGCTCATACTCTCTATTCTTTAAGTCTGAAATATCCGTGGCAATAAGGATGTAATTATCTCCTTGCAGGTAGGGTGGTAAAAGGTGAATGGATAACCGGAGATATATTCGGCTGGTAAGTGTTACAATTAAAACATCATGCTTTTCGTGCGTCAGTTGAGCCAGAAAGGAATCTAATTTTGAATTATCATTTGGAGTGATGAAACGCTTCATCGATGAGCCGATGACCTTTTGATAGGGAGATCTTACAATTTCAGCAAATCTCTGATTACAATAAAGAATTGTGCCCTCTTTGGTCAGCGTAACAGCTCCTTCGCTCATTTCCTCTATAAAAGTCCGGTAGGGTGTTTCAGCAGAACTGACAGAATAAACCTGTTCTCCCTGACTGCCTGAGACCATGATCGCATCCACTTCTCCGTTTCGGATAGCTGTCAGTGCATCCTCAATTTCAGCCAGGCGAGAGCGTAATTCCTCATTTTCAATGATGAGCTGTTCTTTTGTTTTAATCATTTTTTTTATTATCAATAGCAAGTGTAAAGATTACCGGGAATCCTTTATATTCTTCAGCTCTTTCAGGTCTAACCCCATGAGCACTTTTTCTTTGTTTGACATATCGCCAATAATCCGCCTGAAGGGAAGTGGTAATTTTTTGATCAGGGTGGGCGCGGCAATTATCTGTTCATCTTTCGCCAAAGCAGGGTGTTGAAAAAGATCAATAACCTCCAGTTCATATCTGCCTTCCAGGTATTGACTGCAAATTTTTTTGAGATTTGTCAGGGCCAGAATTGAACGACTTGTTGTGCCAGTCACATACAGGCGCAGCACATACTTGTCTTTAGGCCATTTTGATATTGTCTGGTCAAAATCAGCTGGTGGGCTTTTTATACTGGCATTTTTTTCTTCCATCATCATACTTACTTTTTATCAACATAACTACGAACCTATGATTAGTCTGCAGGCAGCAAATCCAGTCCGATAAGAACTCGTTCAGTATTGGAAAGGTCGCCAATTATCTTACGCACAGGTACCGGCAATTTTCTCACCAGCGTTGGCAGGGCAAAAATCTGATCTGCCGCTCCCTTTTGAGGGTTTTCCAAAAGATCGATTACTTCAATAGAGTATTTGCCCTTCAATTGTTCTTCACAAATTTTTTTCAGATTTGCAAATGCGGTCAGGGCTTTTGGCGATTGACCTGCAACATACAATCGAAGCACCCACTTGTCATGGGTATCTCCTTGCTGCTTTTCCCGGGCTCTTTTATCTGTGTTCACATCCGTTTGCTTCATACAATAATCAGTTAAATATTATTAGATGTTGTTTGTCACAATATCTCCAACTTTAGCTTTTCTGCTTTTTGCCATTTCCTTTTTATCCTGTTCGAGCCGTGCAATCATTTCCTGTTCATCTGCAATGATTTTGACAGCTTCAGCTTCTTCCGACCCAAAATCAGCAAGCATGGTTGCCACCTTTGCCTCTACTTCTCTTCTTTTTCGTGCTATTTCACGTTTTTTAAATTCTATTTCATGTTTACGTGTCAAAACCTCTGAATTTTCATGGGCTTCCTGCGCTATTCTTGCCGAGCCGGTCAACACTCCGCTTGCACCAATATAAACATCACGCAATTCTACGCCCCGGTTCGTTAATACAAATTCACGAATCTGATTGGAATTGGCCATCCCACGCGATTTCAGAACATACATCCCCCTGTTTCTTTCGCCGTTTAGTTCTATATCGCGCAGCAACAACCAGGTATCTATCAGCGAAGATATTCCCACATCAGAACTCTCTGTATTGCATGCCGAAGAAGTGAGACTGGTAAATAATGCCGTAATCTGATTTACCTTCAGAAAATCGACAATGCGCATTAATAAAGTTCTTACTTCGAACTCTTTATCAGCCACATCGAAAGTATTTATGGGATCCAGGATTACAATATCAGGTTTGAATTCATTGACATATTTGTGCGTTACGGCAAGATGCATTTCCAGGCCATAAAACGTAGGCCGGGTGGCTTGAAATCTCAACAGTCCTTTTTTGACCCATGGTTCTAACTTTATGCCAATAGAAAGCATATTTCGCATCAACTGGTTGGGGGATTCTTCAAAACAGAAATAAAGAACTCGTTCTCCCCTTTTACAGGCAGCTTCTGCAAAGTGGGCCGCTGTACTGGTTTTTCCTATCCCGGCGGTACCGGAGACGAGTATCGTACTCCCCCGGTAATAACCTTTTCCTTCGAGCATTTCATCCAGCGCTTTAATCCCGCTTGAGATTCTTTCACTGGATACAATATGTTCCAATCCTAAAGAAGTCACCGGCAGTACTGAAAACCCGGATTCATCAATCAGAAAAGGATACTCATTGGTGCCGTGAGTGGAACCACGAAACTTAACAACCCGCAAACGACGGGTTGAAGTCTGTTCGGTTACACGATGGTCGAGCATAATAACACAGTCTGATACATATTCTTCCAGGCCTTGCCTGGTTAATGTTTCATCCCCGCGCTCGCCCGTTATAATGGCAGTAACACCTTTCACTTTTAACCAGCGAAACAAACGACGCAGCTCAGCACGTAATATCAACTGGTTGGGCAAACCGGCAAAAAGCGATTCTATAGTGTCTAACACCACACGTTTTGCCCCTATTGAATCAATGGCATAACCCAGGCGAATAAACAATGCTTCCAAATCGTATTCTCCGGTTTCTTCGATTTCACTGCGCTCAATATGCACATGGTCAAGTGCAATTTTTTTATTATCAATCAAATCATTCAGATCAAAACCAAGAGAAGCCACATTCATGATTAATTCCTCATTGGTTTCTTCGAATGACATAAAAACCCCCGGCTCGTCAAACTGAGTTGCTCCGCGCACAAGAAATTCCAATCCAAAAAGCGTTTTCCCGCAGCCTGCACCTCCGCATACCAATGTAGGTCTGCCTGTAGGTAAGCCACCCATAGTTATTTCATCAAATCCCTGGATTCCGGTCGGAGACTTGGGGATACTAACAGGGGAAGTTTTATGCTTTGCTTTGCTCATTATTTACAGATAGTTCATTCTGTTGCGGGAAGAATTGACCGGTATTATGGTCATCCTATCATTTTTAAATTTTGGTAAATATTCGATTTTTTGGTGAATCTATTGTTGCATAATCATAAAAAAAACTTACAACATTCACAGATGCACCTCAGAATCCTTTGTTTAAACTTAAGGCTCATTTGCAGCTTAAAAATACTATTGACCGCAATAACCAGAATCAGATCAGGGGAAGCTTCAGACGCAATTAACATCTACGCCAGGTTGCTGTCAAGAAGAAGATAAAACGAATTTCAGATCATTAATAATCCCAACCGATGCACAAATAATTTAATTAAGCAATTGTAGGATGAACCGGGCCATAACATAACTATTGGTATACATAAGGATGAATAAAAATAATTATAATTGGCAGGAGACTTAAAAAGTTGCAGAAAAGTTAACTGGCGATTAATCCTGCTTTTCACGGGAACTCTCAACGCATGCACGGGAACGTGTTAAAACCCACTATAAACAGATGAACTTGTTTTTAAGAATCATCCCTGTGCTCGTTTGAGGTTTAATAGTGGATGGTTCACTTTAATTTCAGGAAGTTCTGCAAGTCCTTGTTTGCACCGTACAGCACCAACAGGTCATTTTTCTCAAGTTGCTGGTCAGGAGTGGCAATTCCCTGAATTTTTAATTCCGTCCGGTTTTTTCCAAGAAAGCTTTTTACTTCAGATTCTTTCATGATCGTAAGTACGAGTAAATTGTACTTCCTCCTGAAACCTACTTCTATTATGGATTTGCCAATGAGTTCTTTCGGCACATTGGCTTCAATGATGCTAAAATCCTCACTCAGTTCAAAAGAGTCGACAACATTTTTCACGGTAAGTTTTTTCGCCCAGCGTTCTGCCGTCTCTTCTTCGGGATGCACAATTTCATCCACACCAATCGCTTTCAAAACTTTTTCATGTAGGGGATTCATCGCACGGCTAATGAGCCTTTTCACCTGCAGGTTTTTGAATAGTGCAGTTGCCATGATATTGTCGCCCTCGTTTTCTCCAATGGCAATAATCACAACGTCTGTGCTTTCAAGCGGAAGACCAGAAACAGTAAATTCATCAGTTGCATCCATGCAGATAGTATGGGAAATCATTTCTTTAAACATATCGACTTTCTCCATCCTGGTGTCAATAGCTATAACCTCGTTGCCCTGCGCCGTGAGCTTTTGGGATAGTGAAGCCCCAAAACTTCCAAGTCCTACAATAATGTACCTCATATGTCAACTTTTTAGTTAATCGTTATTTCTTCAGTCGGATAACGATAGTTTTTTTGTTTAATCTTTTTGAAAATCGCAATGATGATGGTCAGCATGCTAACCCTGCCTACAAACATAATTACGGCAATAATCAACTTACTCGCATTTGACAGGTCTGCCGTTATTCCCAGGCTCAACCCGACGGTGCCGTAAGCGGAGAAACACTCAAAGCCAATTTCCATCAGGCTTTTATCATGCTCAAACACTGAAATCAAAATGATGCCCAAACCAATGACGATAAGCGAGAGTGAGATAATTGCAAACGCCCTTCTTACGGAGCTGTCTGCGATTTCCCTGCGGTATATCTCAATTCTTGATTTTCCCCTTGCTAAACTAAGAATGTTGAGAATTGCGATAGCGAACGTGCTGGTCTTAATGCCACCACCCGTTGAAGCCGGCGAAGCACCAATCCACATAAGAAAAAAAATCATCATAGTGGTTGGGAAAAGCATTGAAGCGGTATCAATTGTATTAAAGCCTGCCGTTCGCGGTGTTGTTGCTCCGAAAAGAGCCGTAACCATCTTGCCAAAACCCTGGTGTTCGGCCAATGTGTTATTATATTCCAAAAAATAAAACGCAATAAAAGCTATTGCAGAAATGGAAACCGTGGTAATTAAGGTTATTCTGCTGTTCAAATTCAGCACCCAGGGTTTGTTGGCAATCTTGTTCTTACCGAACGAGAAAAGTTTTCTCAGGCGGTATTTCAGATAATTAATTATATTTGAGACGATTGGAAAACCCAAACCACCTATTACGAATGTAAAAATTATGGTTAGCTGAAGAAGGTAATTGTATTTAAACCCATCTTCATACAGGCTGTTGGATAGGGTCGAAAATCCCGCGTTACAGAAGCCTGAAACAGCATGAAAAACCGAAAAAAACACCTTATCATATTGTGATTGAAAGTTGTTCGCATCGAGACTGCTATAAATAAGAACTCCTGAAATTAACTCAATGCTGAAGGTGATGAGAATAATATATTTGAGTGTAGAAAAAATCTCCCCGAGTTTCTGAGAACTTGTTATATCGCTCAGGGCAAGTTGATTTTCGTAGGAAGAACCGCCCTTGAAAAAGTAGCTGAAATAGCTCGTAAAAGTCAGGATGCCCAGACCACCAATTTGAATAAGAGCCAGAATAACGATTTGGCCAAATCCAGTGAAGTAACTACCTGTATCAACCACTATCAAACCTGTAACGCAAACAGCACTTGTAGAAGTGAACAGCGCATCAATAAACGATAATCCTTCATAGGTTGCTTTTGGAAGCATCAGCAGGAATGTTCCCAGAAAGATAATCAGTAAAAAGCTGGTCACAAAAAGCTGAGCAGGATTAAGAAACTCTCGTCTGTAGTTGAACTTAACCTCCGAAAACTCCCTGATAAAAGATAATACTACTGCAAATCTCACCCAAATGGGGTTACTAAGAACTTGGTCTGTCTCAAAAGGGATACCTACAAACAAGTAGTTGTAAAAGATCCAAAAGGTGAAACAGACCGATAAGATGTCGAAAACAATAACCTTTCGCTTTATCAGTGCAAAGTTCTCAATGTACCGGGCGAATGTTGATACGATACCTACCGCAAGAACAATAAAATAAAACCCGTCGAATAGTTGTTGAGAAAAGTCATTTTGTGAAAACCCAAAGTCTGAAATAAGGGCAATTATTCCAAGAATACTTGTCCACAGGGCAATTTTATAAAACAGTTTCAGCTCCAGTTTCATACTCCAAATTTCTCCCTTCTGTTCGGGTTGTTAAATGTTTGCATGGCCCGTTGTTTTTAGCTTGCCCCCTAACGGCCGGGGGTGCAACCGGTTTGGGAGTGCGGGTTGAAGTTCATCACACGTCAGATCTTTTCCTGCATACCAATCCGCTTGCGACCAAAGTAACCACTATGTGTTTCATAAATAAGCCCTGCCTGCTGTTGCGGATTAAGAGCTGTTTAATTTTTCGCCGAGACGAAAGATAACGCGAAGCAGAAACCCCGAAACCTGCACAGCCCCCGCAATTGACAGGTATAGCATGTTGTAGCGCGTACTTCTTTATACTTCAATCTGTATTTTTACTTTACCCCCAAGACCTTTCTCCACAATGTCATAGAGCGTTTTCAGTGTCATGTTGCTACCGTCATTTTCCACTCTGGAGATATATGTTCTTTTCTTGTCAACCAGTTGAGCAAGTTGTTCTTGGGTTAGGTGTTTTTCTTCTCTTGCTTTTTTCAGTAAAAGT
>JAABSE010000073.1 GCA_011390575.1 Sphingobacteriia bacterium | reverse complement strand
CCATGGCCCGGGACTATAAGGGCAATCTTTGGATGGGAAATACTGACGGTTTGTTTTTTTATGATTACCGCGATACCGTTGTGCGGGTATCTCCGGCAATCTTTGGGAAAAGTGTTGTGGACCTGCAGGTTGTTGACTCTGCAGGTTTGTTTGTAGGAATGAGAAGTAATATGGCTTATCTTAACCTGGAAAAGTTTTATGCCTCAGGAGAGATACAGGTTGAATTTTTCGATCAAAACAATGGTTTTCATGGCCTGGAAGTGCGGCAAAACGGAAGTAGCCCCGGGCGTGACGGCTCACTCTGGATTTGCGCCAGCGACCGGTTTATCAACTTTAACCCCAACTTTGTTCAAAGGTCTGAACCCGCCCCCAGGAAACCAATCATACAAAACATATACTATCTCGATGATGATATGGAGTGGCAGCAACCTGTCCGGATGCAGAAATCCCAAAGAGCTACCTGGGACTTTTCTCATCAACAGAATACCATCAGGTTTGAATTTACCGGTATTACGATGGAAAAACCGGAAGAAGTAAAATACCGCTACAAAATAAAAGAGCTTAACGAGGAATGGTCTGCACCGGTAACTGAACGCTTTGCCACCTACACCTATTTCCCTTCAGGTAGTTATACTTTCCTGGTGGACATGAGCAAAAGCAATGGTGATTGGAGCCATCAGCCTGCTTCCATTCAATTCACCATTCGCAATGCCTGGTGGTATACAGCAGCATTCAGGTTGATGATGGCCATTCTGACCATTACCCTTATCTTTTTTGCTTCATACAAAATAAGCGCATACAGAAGAAAAGCAAAACTACAAAAGCTCAACAGGGAGAAACAAATTGCAGAGCTTAGACTGGAAGCTATCAAGACGCAGACAGACCCCCACTTTATTTTCAATGTACTTAATTCAGTGGGATCATCTATTCTGAGGGGAAACCGCGAAGAATCCTACGATACCCTCGTGAGATTTTCCAAACTTATACGCAGGGTATTCGAAAAAAAAGCCGAACCCTGGGCCAGCCTCAGAGAGGAAGTACAGTTTCTTTCCGATTACCTTGACTTACAGAAACAACGGTTTAAGGATTCATTTGATTATACCATCCACGTGGAGCCTGATGTAGATGAACATACGCCGCTCCCCCGTCTCTTTTTGCAGACCCTTGCAGAAAATGCTCTTAAACATGGTATTCTGCCTGCAAAGTGCAAAAAGCAAATCCTGATTGACATCCGGAAATTTAACGGAAGAGTGTATATTGTAGTGGAAGATAACGGACTGGGCATGAAATGCTCCGGAAGAGAAAAGAACAGCTCTACAGGTCGTGGTCTGGCGATTGCCAGGCAACTCTTTGACATCTTCAACCATTACAACAAGGAAAAGATTCATTTTTCCATTACCGATTTGAAGGAAAGGAAAAACAAAACTACCGGAACAAGGGTAACCGTATCGATTCCGGAAGGATATACCTTTGATATTTTTACCCGGCAAAAAAACACTTTTCAATCTAAGGATCAGCCGGAAAACCTTTTAAGTTAACAAGGATTAATCATTATTAAGTATTGGGGAAATACACTATGGAAAAAGAAACAAAATCAACATCGGGGCAATTGAACATTGTAATAGTGGATGACGAATCCGACGCATTAAATCTAATGGCATTTTTTCTGCAGCAGATGCCTCAGGTGCATTTGCTGGGCAGCTACTCTTCAGGGCAGCAGGCCATAAGGGAAATCAAAGCTTCACCTGTTAAGCCTGACATTATCTTTACAGATATATCCATGCCGGGCATAGATGGCATTGAATTGAGCAAAAAGATCAGGAAAATCCTGCCGGAAGTTGCCTTTGTGTTTATCACCGCCTACAACCATTATGCGCCGGAAACGCGGGAAGTTAAACCCATCGGATTCCTGCAAAAACCCATTGAACCTTCAGAACTGTTTCATTGTATAAAATTATTTCTGTCCAAAGCGGGGCAGTATAAATCACCATCTTAAGCAATGCAAAATTGGCCTAATACTCCAAGCAAAACGCTCGCTGAGCCTGTCTCATAAAACAGTCGCTGAGCCTGTCGAAGCGAAATAATTTCTATTTTCAGCTTTATTTCGACACACTCAGCGACTATTAATCTTTTCAAAAACAGCCTTGTAAAAGGCAGGTAATACTATAATCAGAACCTTACAAAGCCTTGCTGCATTTGTAAATTGCGATTCTGCAAAACTATAAAATAAGAACCTCTTGCCAGCTGAGAGACATTAATTCTCAGATCATCGTCTGTATGGATGGTCTTTTGTATCATCACGTCACCCAGTACATTGACGATTTTCATTTCCATCTTTTCAGAAATAGCAGAGGGGAGAACCAGGTTGATATGATCAGTAGCAGGATTGGGGTAAACCTGCAGCTCCAATTCTCCTGGAACAATTTGGTCAACGCCTGTTCCCGGTCCTACCATAACCACATCAGCGGGGCCTGTTACACCATACACAAATTCTGCTGCATATACAGGGACAATTTCCTCCGTAACTGTAACGGTCAGTGAAAGCCCTTCTCCAATCACCTGGGTTAGCTCCTCATCAGTATACCATCTCAGGGAGTCGCTCGCCAGGGCCTGAAGGGTGATTTCTGTTCCCGGTTCCATTTCAGCTTCAACCGGTAAAATATC
Source organism: Sphingobacteriia bacterium (assembly GCA_011390575.1). Lineage (GTDB taxonomy): Bacteria > Bacteroidota > Bacteroidia > Bacteroidales > UBA7960 > SKVR01. The sequence goes on along the minus strand of JAABSE010000073.1, from coordinate 14,616 downwards.
CGGTTGTGCAATAATGACCAAATCGTCTGCCAGTGAAGAACCTTGATTGGCAGGACTGAATTGATGAATACCAAAATAGTACCGCCCGGTTTCTGCCACTTCAAACACATCACCCACGTGCATATAGGGTTGCTCTGAGGGAGCTGACATTTGTGTTTCTTCCCAGATTACCTGTGACATATTCTCAGTATCAGGAGTATCACCAACAGCAAGCCTCATGTTGTGATTGCCTGATCCCAGGCGATAGAAAAATGCTGCCTTGTATTTTCTCTCATGACTGAGCTCGTAACAACTGCTGATGACCCAGTCGTTGGCGACCTGTGTGGTATTGCCGGTGAAGTAAACCAGGTAGTTATGTCCGCTATGGGCCAGTGGTGGATCGTTGACCCGCAATCCCCAGTAACGGTTATCATTGTTGTGGTTAAAAATACTCCAGCCGATTTCTCTCATGGCGAAAATCGTTTCAAAATCCTGAATAAACCAGCTTCCGGGCTCTGTAAGATCAACATGGATACCATAAAGGCTCATACTGCCCTGATTGTTGTTAGCAATCTCATCTCCCGGCACATCCAGTTCATATTGAAATACATGTCGTTGTTGTTCAACCACGGATGCGGTAAACTCAACCTGTGCAGTACCCAAAACGGGCAGCACAGGAGTATTTACACTCACCTGCTGCGTTCCACCCGGTGAATTCACCGTAACATCAAGGGTACCGGCGGGCAACTCCTGCGAACCCATGTTTACCACGGTTGCTTCAAACAGGGTAGCGTCACCGAAATCACAGGGTTCGTCCATCGGTACTACCCTTCTGATTGTTCCGTCTGTTTCAGGAGCAATGCGCAGACTCAGATCGTCAAAAAACATAAACCGCTGGAATTTGGGACTGTGAGCATACCAGGCAAAATAATACTGCCCGTCTTCAGGAACAGTAAAAGCATAGCTGATGCGACGAAAATTGTAATTATCCATTTGCTCCTTTTCATCCAGAAACTCAATCAAAGCATCGGGATGCTGTTCGGATGCTATGCCAAACTTCATGTCTTCAGGATAATCCCCATCATATACACGGTAATAATAGCTGACATTATAAACGGTTCCTTCCTGTAAATGAGCACATGAAGAGAACAACCAGTCATCAGCATCATTGCTGGCACTGAAAGAGTAGTACATAACCCTGTTGCCGGAAAAGGAGAAATTAGTGAAGTTCACACCCAGATCCCAGGTAAAACCATCCTGGTTGTTATCAAATGCAACAAAGCCCGTTTCCTCAAATTGAGAAAACTCCTCAAAGGGAAGGTACAAATCCTCCACGTGGGGAAACATACTTGTATTTCTAAAACTTTCTGTCTTAAAATTATTTTCAGTAAGAATTTCACCGGCAGCTTCGGGCAAAGCAACTGAAGCCTCCACCAGGTATTCACCATACCTTCTTAAATCAGCGGAAAACTCATAATATACTACATCATTCACATTCATGCTTTGATCCAGGGTTTGTTCTCCGGTAGCAACAACATTACCCTGTGGGTCAGTTACTGTATAATTGATGGTAACCGGATAGCTAAACGACTCATTCCCTGAGTTGCGAATGGAAATTCGGAGCTGGGTTTCTTCAGAAATTTCACAGGCATCCGCCATAACCATGATCGAATCAAGCGAAACATCCAGGTCATAGTTGCGCATGATGCTGAAATCATCCAGGTAAATCCATCCCTGGTCAGGGTCGCTGTAGTGATAAAAACCCACATAGTAAGTCCCATCAGCCGGAGGACTGAAGGTAATTACGCCTTCCTGATAATCCAGTGAGGTATTGAAGGTTTCATCCCAAAGGGCCTCTCCCATGGTTTGCGAATCGTGGCCGGTACCCAGATGCACACTCATCTTTTCGGTAGTGCTTGCAGCTCTTCCGGTATACTGAAAATTCATAAGGTAGTTCTCCCCTTCCTGCATGATCAGGCAATTGGAAAACAACCAGTCGTCAGCCTGTTCAACAGTGCTGCGACCTGCCCTCATACTGATGGTTCCTGAATAGGCAAAGGGCTCATTATCGCGCATCATCCAGGTAATGGGATCGCCGGTACTGTAAAAGTCATCATTGGTATTTTCATACCCCCAACCCAGTTTGGGATCAATCAAAGCATTGCCCCCATCTACCTCTACCATCTCAAAGTCATTAAAATATTCATGTCCGGCCGTGAGATCAACGGTAGTATTTCTCATCATAACTGTCTTTGCATCATTTTCCGGATCTGCGTCCCCGTCGGATATGATTTCGGCAGTTATCGTATAAATCGTATTGAGTTGCGAAAGGTCAACCTCTAAAGAAAGGGAGTCTTTTTGCCCCATACCCAAACCATCGGGAAGATTTTCAGTATAAACGTTGGTATTGTTTTGCTCGTCAGTAACAGAAAGTTCCAGTGTGGTGTTTTCCAGTGGCAGGGTTCCCCTGTTTTTATAAACTACCGTTACCGGAGTTTCAGCTGTAAAAGAATTGCAGCCATATATTTCCTGAACAACAGCATTTACAGCAGCATCTTTCTCCGGCACTTTTTCAATGGTAACATCATCCACAAAAAACTGCAACGAATTGGACAGGGTAGTACCCACATAAAATCCCATATGAAATATTCCTGTGGATGGAGCTTGTACAATAAACTCCTCTTCCACGTAATCATAAGTTTTTACGGAGACATAACCAAATTGCGAAATGGTATCCTGAGGCTCTGTACCCTCCATAAGATAGAGGGAAAATTCATCTTCATCGCCGGTTCCCTGGGTGGAAGTCTGAAATTTTATGCGGTAATGCTCACCCTCGATCATTCGAAGACAATTGGTAACCAGCCAGTCATTAGCTATACCTTCTGATCCCGGGCTGCGGTAATAATTAATACTGTGAGGCGGCGAGTAAGCCTGACCCGAGGTAGAATAAAAACGCCAGGTAAACCCATCATCGTTCACATTATTGATGGACCAGTTGATGGCATCCAAACCGAAAATATCGTCAAAATCAGTAAAGAAAGAATTACTCTCTAAATCCACCAGCGAATTGATGACATGAGAATCTGAAACGTTATTTTCGGGCCTTTCGTCTCCTTCGAGAAGTGTAACCAGAGTTATTTCATAAGCGCCATACAAACTCATATCAACCAGAAAATCCAATTCACCTGTCGCTTCAGAAGCCAATACCTCATCATACGTCAGTAAATATGAATTTGTCATCTCGGTATCTACATGATTGACATCGAGCTGCACATCAAAACCTTGCTGTTCATCCAGACCAAGGTTTACAATTGAAACAGTCACGGGAGTCTGATCTGAGAAATCACATCCTTCGACATTTACCTCTATATCACCCGCTGCAATGTCGCTAAAAACCATTCTTTCAAGGACAACATTGTCAAAATAAATGAAGCGGTGATCCGGTTCACTGTAAACCTGAAATCCAATATAATAGTTTCCTTCCTCTTCCACCGTAAACTGTTCCATAGAAGTAATAAACTCCTCATTGGAAAATTGGGGAAGGTCGGTAATTTCGTTGGTGAATGAATCAGGATCAGGTGCCTGCCCGACAAACACCTTCAAATTCTCAGGAAAATCGGCATTCCAGGCACGATAATCAAAAGATAAACGGTATATTTCGCCCGGCACTAAATAGAGGCAGGTTGAAATCAACCAGTCATTGGCCTGCTCTTCCACCTCTGTTCCATCATCTGCAGGATTAAGAATGCCATAACGCATGGAGTTAGCACCATCGCTGGCAAACTGATTCGGACCATCGGCAATACGAAGCATCCAGCCGGCATTGTCATCATTGGCATTGAAGGAACTCCAACCTGCCTCTTCCAGATAAACGACAGACTCAAAACTCTCATGATAAACCTCATTGCTCACCAGAAAACTCTCGCTGACAAGATGACGGATAAACTCATTATTGGCCGGGAGTTGATCACCGGGATGACTAACCCATGCCTTGAACTCAAATTCAAAGCCTTCGCTCAAATCAAGGGTTAATTCAAGTTGTTCTGAAAAACCAGCCTCAAGAGATGCAAGCTCAAGGGTTCCCTGCGAGATAATGGTGCCTTCATTATCGCTGAGTTCGTAAAGTATCTCAATATCAGAAACTTCCTGCTGTCCTTTATTTTCAATCTCAATAAAGGCAGGGGTAAACTCATCAAATCCACAACCGGAAATCAGCACGTTGGCATCCGTTACGGCAAGATCCACAGGTCTTTCAGCTATTCCTGATATAACCAGAGAGAATGACTGGCGCTTATTGCTGGTGTTAATGGGATCAATGATGTCTCCTTTGTGCGATACTTCTACAACGTATTGTCCGGCATCAGGGAGCTGAATCTGGATTTTTTCAATGTTATCGACCAGGTTATCTCCCAGGGTGGCTGCAGCAGAAGGGTTGTCCGGGTCAAGTTTCCAGGGGTAAAACACTTCACCATCAGCCAGGCGTGTAACACGCAAATCAAGATCATTGACCAGCATGGGGGTGCGATCGTTCAGGGCAGGATCCGGTTCTTCGGCAGGAACATCAGTCCAGACAAGCGTTGCTACAAGGGGCTCATTTCCGGTAGAAAAAACCGTACGACTGTATGTAGGCACGGTATTTTGCACCAGGTTTCTTTCCTGGATAATGGTTGTATTATCCTTTTCAGGAAGTATCAATGCAGCTGCTTCCATATCCGCCAGTCCCCATCCGTGCTGGTAGTCTGGTCCCTCAAATTCACCGGCCTCCCGGGCCGTATGGATAATCAAAGCTTTAAGCGTAGAAGCCCTGAGATAATTTCCGTATAATCTCTGATTAAGTTGCTGTATCAATCCCAGCGATCCGGTAATGGTAGGAGCCGCCATAGAGGTTCCTGTAAGTCCGGCATAACTGGTATTGGTATCTACCCATGTAGAAAGGATGCCTTGTCCTTTGGCCACCACATCGGGTTTGATACGTCCATCGTCAGTGGGTCCTGTACTACTGAATTCGCTCAGCACCAAACTTTCCGGTCCGGAATAGTCCGCGGCATCAGCCACTGAACCTATTGTAAGCACATTTTTTCCCAATACCAGGGTGGAAATGGCATCAAGTCCCTCTTCTCCTCCGTCAGGTTCTCTGTAATCAGTAGATTTGATCCATTGTTGCAGATCGTGATCATACACATTGTGCTCTTCGCCTGTATCGGGACCGTTATCTAACCTGTCATTTCCGGCGGCGTGTACCTGCAGATAGAAGGGAGCAAGGTACGTAATTTCATCACGAATGCGTGTCTCTTCAGAGTAAAAGCCAAATTTATAATCTTCTGTTTCGCTGATACGTGTATCGCCATGCCACCACCACTGATTGGTATGAAACACCCAGCCGGTGGGCCTTCCGTAAGAGTGGTTGGATAAAATGGCACCATTGGCAGCGGCCTCGATCATTTCAACCTCATCATCGGCAAAGGTATAAGAGTGCAGTTGGGCCTGAGGGGCCATCCCTTTGGCGGTAGGTACCAAACCGGCAGATACCATGGTGCCTGCCACGTGTGTGGCGTGCCCATTCATCCATCCTCCGGTATCCATCTGGGTGGTCCGGTCACCGAATTCCTGGTGGGTATGCCTGATGGGACCACCATCCCAAACGTTCAGGGTAATGCCCTGTCCGTCAAGATTCAATTCTGATGCTCCGCCGGTCCAGAGATTGTGGGTATTAAGTGACTGAGCACCAAACAGATTGTACGTCTGGTAATAAATAGGTTCTCCGGTGGAAGAGAAGCCCATAAACCGCAAAGTAATCAGGGAGTCAGAAAGCAGGGTCTGACCAAATTGCAGCCCGGTCTTACGTTGCATACTTTGCTGATATTTCTCCCATTTGAAAGACACCTCACTCCACAGTGATCTTAGCTGACGTGCCTGCTCACTTGTGATTTGTTCTGATTCTTTAAATTGCTGTCCTTGCCCTGGCAAATAAAGAAAAGTCAGAACCAGTAGAATCAGCCATGTTTTTTTGAAGATAGTATTCATATTATGTGTTTATTTCTTGATAAATATTCCTGTTTCTGTGGTTGCGTTATCCCTCCCTGATATCCGGATAAAATAAATCCCAGCCGGATACTCCGAAATATTAAGGGTAAATGGTGCAGAAGTATGCTCTGCTTTATGCATCACCCTCCCTGAAGCATTGGTAACAACCAGTTCTCCTGAATAGCTTGGGGCAGAAATGGTAACAATATGGCTGGCAGGGTTCGGAAATACATTCATGACGGCTTCGTGAGTGTCTTGAATATGTGTGCTCACATCAAAGAAAACGGTGTACATTTGAGTTGTTTCACCATCTTCAGCAATGACCAGAATTTCAGCAGTTCTTTCCTCCTCGCTGCCATCCAGACTAACCACCTGGGTTACCAGCACTTCAGCCTCTTCAGATTGCGGCATTGCTTCCACGAAAGGCAGAGAGCCATCACCATATTCCCATTCAAGGGTATAATCAAAAATTCCGGGGTCAAAGCCCTCCAGTTCTTCCCCGTCAACCTGAATCATGCTCAGCAAAGCATTGGATGAAAGCTCACGAAACTGCAGATAGTAATCACGGGTAGTTTCATTGTCCTCTGCAGTTACCAGTATGTGCACCAGCATAAAGACTTCATCACCCCCAGTGCTGATTTCCGGATCGGATATGGCCACAGTGGCGTTTGCATCAGTGGGTTCAGCCTCAACAGCGGGAAGATCATCAAAGGACGATACCGCTAATTGATACATTTCAGTTTCAGGATCAAATTCTTCAAGAGATTCCCCATCAAGGAAAATAGCAGCCAGAGTAGCATCTGTTCCTACATAGCGGAAAGTGACAGTATACTCAAGAATTATGTCCGGGTCCTGCGCTGTCACGGTTATGATTGCGGTTCGTGCCTCTTCATCTCCCGTCAGGGAAGTAGCCTGTTGAATCTGGACGGAAGCATTCTCATCGCTGGCAGTTGCGTTAACCTCAGGAACATCCACAACAGAAGCAGGTAATATCATTTCGTATGCAAGACTGTCAGGGTGAAAGCCATCAAGCGGGGCTTCATCAATCTCAATAGAAGCAAGTGTTGCATCGCCACTGGCCTGCCAAAAGGTAAGAGTATAATCCTGCGTTTCTGTTTCGTCTTCAGATGTAACTGTAATAGTAGCTGTTCGTTCCTCTTGCGTGCCTGTAACAGAAACAGCCTGCTGAATTTCGATGGTAGATGACGGATGGGCGGCACCTGCTGAAACTATGGGTACATCCTGTGTATCCGAGGGAAGCATCACAGAATAGTGGGTGGTTTCAGGGTCAAAACCCTCAAGAGGTTCTCCGTTTATATCAATATAAGCAAGTTCAACAGCAGAAGGCACAATTCCTATTTTCACCAAAAAGACATCAAAGCTATCCCAGGAAGAAAACAACAATTCATCGCTGAAATACTGAAAATCATTTTGAAATCTTCCGATAAGAAATGCTTCATCATTATCGTTGAGTGCCAGTTGAGACACGGTTTCACCACTTGAACCTCCAAAACCTTCTGCCATAAGAATATTCCCCGCAGTATCCATTTGCGCCCAGAAGCCATCTACTGATTCTTCTACAGAGGTAAGGGTTAGTTCATCGTTGAGTTCCATAACTCCCTTGAAATTCCCTCCCAGCATGAAATTTCCTGCACTGGTCCAGGCAATGCTTTTGATATCATCATTTTCTGCCGGGTCTCCAAGGGCTTTGCCCCATAACCATTGGCGTGTGTTTCCATCAATCTTGATGACAAATCCATCGCTTCGTACCGGGTTTTCTACTGGCAGGCCTGTCTCTTGATCCCAAAGGATATCTGTACGATAAGAACCTGCCAGGTAAAGATTATCTTCATCATCAAAATCAACCGAGAAACACCGGACACCGGTAGATAAACTGGCTGTTGTGACCATGAACTGATGCCAGAGGTAATTACCATCCAAATCAAACTCCACAACGGCAAAACCGGGAGAACTGGCAATATGACTGTCAACCGTCAGAGAATCCGCATACCGAACGGTAAAAAATAAACTTTCATTATTTTTCAGGGCCATCCCCTGGGCCTGATCAGAACCACTATTGGTGGAAGTCCAGTGCCACTGATACGCACCATTGGCATCCAGTTTGGCTACCAGTGCATTGAACAAATTTTCATCCGGTGTAGGATCATCGATAGGAACTCCCGCAAAATTGAGCGAATTCCTGAATTGAGTGGAAACATACACCCCCCCAAAATCATCAACCACCAGATCATGTGTACCACCGGTAAGGACCAGTCCAAGGCTGTTGGTGGTAGTAACAGGCTTCACCCATTCCAGCAAACCGTCGGTAGTATAGCGGGCTATATACATGGAGCGGTAACCGTTGCTGGGGAGAATGATTTCAGCAAAATCCACAGAACCAAAGGTAGCAGTCCCCCTGTAGTCTCCAATCTGGTAAATGTATCCGTTTTTATGTACTGTTTTAAATCCGGTCACTCCCTGATTCCCATCCGCTTCTGCTGTCACCAGCCAGAGTAGTTCATTTTCCGGTGACACCTTGGCCAGAAACATGCTGTTGCGATCTGATTCCACTATCAAGGTATCGCCGAACAAAGCCAGGTAGGTATTAAAGTAACCCGTTACGATTGCATTGCCCTCATCATCAGTGGAAACCCCATCTCCGAAAAGGAGATTGGGACTAGACATATGGCGGGCCCACTCAAAAGTATTCTCCTGTGGGTATGCTCCGAACACCAAAAACTGAAGCAAAATTATAAAAGTGAAGATTCTCTTCATATGAATTGTATGTTTAGTTGATAATTAGAAATTCAAATGTAAGTTTAACCTAGAGCTTGTTAAAACCAAATCAAGCTGTATTTTAAAAATTAAAAAGGTAAAATTAAACTTATAGGCAATAAATATCAAATGGTTGCAAAAAACATCCTATGAAACTATTCATTATTTAAAGACAAGCGTACATTTTAGGCCGCCATCAGCCAATTTAATTGCGTTTACATATTTTTAAACTTTTTAAAAACAATACTGTCAAACAGTACTTTATTACTTTTTAAGTTTCGCTTATTTTTATTTAGACTATTTCTAATTAATTTTACATTTAAAACTTAAATACATAATTGCCATGCTTAAAAACCTTTTTCACATTACAGCCATAGTATTGCTGATAATAGCCCTATCATCCTGCTCATCCGACAAGGATGTTGTAAATGTTTACTCAGGACGACACTACCAGGTCGACGAGAACCTTTTCCGAGAATTTACCCGCCAAACGGGCATCCGGGTCAACCTGGTCAAAGCCGACACCGACCAGCTTATCAATCGTCTGGAGCTGGAAGGCACCAATACTCCTGCCGATGTATTCATCACAGCTGACGCGGGCCGCATGATTCAAAGTATGGACAAAGATTTGCTGCAACCCATGGACATGTCAGCCCTAAAAGAAGCTGTACCTTTCAACCTTCGTGATCCTGAGAATTACTGGACAGGTTTCACACAAAGAGCCAGGGTACTGGTATATGACAAGGAACGCGTTAGTCCTGAAGAACTTAGCACCTATGAAGATCTTGTTTTACCTCAATGGAACGGACGCATCCTGGTTCGCTCATCTCAAAACAATTACAATCAAACTCTTATGGCCTCCATTTTGGCGGAGCATGGAGAGGAGCCGGCCCGCAACTGGGCCAAGGGCATTGTAAATAACATGGCCCAGCCCCCACGCGGCAATGACCGGGATCAGGTAAAAGCCATCGCCGCAGGTATTGGCGACATAGCCATTGTCAATACCTATTATATGGGTTTGCTGCTTAACTCTCCCAATGAAGAAGAACGCAACATTGCGCAGCAAATGGGCATCTTCTTCCCTAATCAGCAGGACAGGGGCACCCACATCAACATCAGCGGAATAGCTATCACAGCTCATGCACCTAATAAAGAAAATGCCCAAAAGTTGATTGAATTTCTCCTCAAGCCCGAATCCCAGCGTGAATTTGCGGAAAAAACCTATGAGTACCCGGTCAACAGGGAAGTGGAATGGACTCCTCTATTGAAAGAATGGGGTACTTTTAATGCTGACACGATACCATTGGATAAGCTCGGCCAGCATTTGTCGCAAGCTACCATCATTTTTCATGAAGCCGACTGGAAATAAACGAATCTATGGAAAATCGGCTTTACAACAACCTTGCATCCAATACCCTAAGACAACTTAAGAATCCATGGGTATTGAAAGCTGTTGTGCTTGCCGTTATCATTGCCTTACCCCTGCTTGTTGTGTTTTGGAATATTACCTCCGATGGAGGAGAAACCTGGCAACACATCTTAAGAAATCTTCTTCCCGCTTATGTATCCAACACCGTCATCCTGATGATTGGGGTTGCATTTCTTACTTTTATCATGGGCGTCAGTACGGCCTGGATTACCAGTGTTTATCATTTTCCCGGCAGGAAGTTTTTCCGCTGGGCACTGATACTTCCCATCGCCCTTCCCGCCTATATCAGCGGTTTTACCTGGGCAGGGATACTGGATTATGCATCCCCGGTATACGTATTCATGCGCAATCACTGGGGGATTGACACGGGTCAGTTCCTGTTTTTCAACATCCTATCCATGCCAGGGGCCATCATTATCCTGTCTCTGGCTTTTTATCCTTATGTTTATCTGATAACCAGGGCCTATTTTACCCGGCAATCCTCATCCTTATTTGAAGTGGCAGCCTCTCTCGGTAAATCACCCGCATCCATTTTCTTCCAGGTTGCCCTGCCGCTGGCCCGACCTGCAATTGTGGCCGGAGTTTCACTGGCACTCATGGAGGTGCTCAATGATTATGGGGTAGCACGCTATTTTGGGGTAGACACCTTTACTACCGGGATATTTACGGCATGGTTTTCCTTCTCTCACCCCCCTGCTGCTCTTAAATTATCGGCCTATCTGATGATTTTCGTGCTCATTCTGATCCTGGTGGAAAAATTCCAGCGTAGGAAGATGCGCTATGACATGATGGGCAGTTCCTATCGTCCCATGCAAAAGACAAAACTGAAAAAACTGCAATCCGTGGGTGCATTTGTATTATGCTCTATTCCCTTTGCACTGGGGTTTCTGTTTCCGGCGATGATGCTGGTTTACTGGAGCATCAAAACAGTGCCTGAGGTGGTGGATTACAGGTTCTGGGAATTGCTGGGCAATAGTTTTTTGCTGGCTGTAATGGCTTCGGTAATCGTAGTCACCCTGGCTACTCTTGTTGCATTTACCGTAAGAAGTTTTCCTTCTGCATTGGTAAGGGTGCTGGCAAAAATCACTACCTTAGGCTATGCTCTCCCGGGAGCCGTGGTAGCCATAGGCATTCTGATTCCCTTTCTCTGGCTCGACAGCCATCTGGCGGGCATAGGAGGCACTTCAGTAAGAATAGCACTCACCGGAACGTGGTTTGCGCTGTTGTATGCCTACCTTGTAAGATTTATGGCTGTAGGTTACAACAGCATTGAAAGTGGCATGGAAAGAATATCAAAATCTCTTGACGAGGCCTCTCGTTCCATGGGAATGTCGCACTCAAAGACCCTTTTAAAAGTAAACATCCCGTTGCTCACCGGCTCGCTGATAAGTGCAGCCCTGCTGGTTTTTATTGATGTACTGAAGGAGTTGCCGCTCACACTCATCCTCAGGCCCTTTAATTTCGACACCCTGGCCATCAGGGCTTTCGAGTTTGCCTCGGATGAAAGAATAGCTGAGGCTGCACCGGCCTCATTAATAATTGTACTGGCGGGATTAATCCCTGTTTTGATTCTCAACAGAATCACAGGAAAATATTAAAAAAATGAACATACTCGAACTGAAGGATACCGGAAAAAAATTTCCCGATGCCACCGAATGGGCGGTAAAGGATTTCAATCTTGAAGTACAGAAGGGCGAAATTGTTGCCCTGCTGGGCGAGAGCGGCTGTGGCAAAACCACCCTGCTGCGGATGATTGCCGGTTTTGAAACTCCCACCAGCGGCACCATACTGCTCAACGATGAAGTCATTGCCGGTGACGGAATACTTATGGAGCCACAGCAACGACAGGTAGGGATTGTGTTTCAGGATTATGCCCTTTTCCCCCATAAAACAGTGTGGGAAAATATCATCTTCGGATTGTTCAAGTATACCAAAGAGGTTGCTGCAGATAAAGCCAAACATATCATCAACCTTAGCGGTTTAGACGGACTGGAGAAACGTTACCCGCACCAGCTCTCCGGCGGTCAGAAACAACGGGTAGCCCTGGCAAGGGCCATGGCTCCCGAGCCACGGATTATCCTCTTCGACGAGCCTTTCAGCAATATCGACAGCCTGCGCAAAAACCAGATGCGTGACGATATACGCGATATTATAAGACAAACCGGCTCCACTGCCATATTCGTTACCCACGACACCAAGGATGTGCTGGCCATGGCCGATAAAGTGGCCGTGATTAGAAACGGACGTTCACTGCAAACAGGCAAACCTGAGGACATATATAATTTTCCGGCCAACTCCTATGTGGCAGATTTTTTTGGAAAAACCAATATCATCAAAGCACGGGTTTCACGGGAGGGGTTTGTAACCCCTATGGGCCTGATCAAAGCAGACAATGTACCGGCCAACCCAGACCAGGAAGTAGTGCTTTCCATCCGGCCCGAACAGTTTCACATCATCCCACAGGATACCGGATGTCTATGCGGCAGCGTGGTGAAAGAACGATTTCTGGGAGAATACAAAGAGCTCACCTGCAAAGTAGAAACCCCCGAAGGAGAAAAAACAGAAGTGATTATTTACGCCTCCCCTCAGCACCAGTGCTACGAAGATAAATGCTACTTCAAACCCAAAGATGGGAGAATTAATATTTTGGGGTCTTAGAAACAGGGATGGGTGCTGCAGTTCCACTAAACATCCATAAGCTTTGATGAGTTCAAACAGGAGCGTTGCATCGGACTTAGTCGGGGCATGAACTGTAGTCATACCCTGCCTCTCCGAATGATGCATGTGAGGGTATGACACCAATGCCCTCACTAAAATCAAAACCAAACATACCTTAAATCCCATCCCCTGTAGCTTCAATTTAAAAAACCCGTATCTTTGCCCTAAACGTAATGGTTATGAACGAGTTTGCAGAAAAATACGTTAATCCTTTTACAGATTACGGGTTTAAACGGCTCTTTGGTTCTATTACTCTACTTTCCCCATCAGAGAGCAGGCAGTAAAAGGTATCGAATGGAACTTTGAGCTTAAGAAGGTTTATCTGGTAGCTATCCTGGATTTTGTATTTGAAGAAGATGAAATTGAAACTGAAAAATACCGTTACAACGTAAAGCTGAGCGATATCGAAACCTACAAGGTATTTTATGATAAGCTTACCTTTATATATCTTGAGATGCCCAAATTCAATAAACCCATTGATGAGCTCGAAAACCGTTTTGAGAAATGGATTTACGTGCTTAAAAACCTGCCTAAGCTCGACCGGGTACCGGAAAAGCTTCGGGAGAAGATTTTCCTGAAATTGTTTGAAAAAGCTGAAATCGCAAAATTTAACCAAGAGGAGTATATGCAGTACGAAGAAAGCTTAAAATACTATCGTGATTTAAAAAATTCGCTGGATACGGCAAGGGAGGAAGGACGTCAAGATGAAAAACTTGAAATTGCAAAAAAGCTAAAAGAACTTGGCATGTCGCCCAAAGAAATTCATGATATTACCAGATTAAGCTGGGAAGACATAGAACGGCTGTAAATCTTAGTCAGGGCATGAACTGTAGTCGTACCCTGACTCCCTCCGAATGATGTATGTGAGGGTATGACACCAAGTCATGCCCTCACTAAAAAGTCTCTGCAATGATTGTACTCCCGCTAATGATGATTGATTCATTGTAAACAGCAGGTACCCGGTCCGGATGGGTCACATGTCGATAGAATGTCCGGACGAGCTGAAAGTCATCTGACCATAATGCAGGCCCGCACGGCCATGCAGGCTTACAGGTATGCATAAGAGAGTCTGTCAGGGCGCACAGCCGTGCGCCAGAATAACCTGCCAGCAAAATGATTAAGAATTTAAAGCAAAAACCTCAAAGACTTCTTCAATTGTTTAATCGAAGCATCCAGCCGCACGGTCGTGTGGCCATTTCCTGTAGCAAAATACAATGGTAGGCCCGCACGGTGGTGCGGGCATTAAACATAATAACTCATACATTATAATATAAACAGCAGGTATCAGGCGCCGGAGGTGCCACATGTCGATAGAACAGACATTGCAACCCTGAATCCTGCACCCCGGAGGGTGTGCTATAGAATAAGGATAGTTGACAACTATAACTTATTATAAACCTGCACAGTCTGCTATAGGTGGGATTTTGGACAATTACAAATTATCCGGTGTTTGAAAGCGGAATTACAAATTCCGCTCAGCGTGGGAAAAGCATCCAAGGTAGTGGTCGGACGAGCTGGAAGTCGTCAGACCACAGTGCAAAAAAATAGTGGCAGTGTTGCTGCAAGTGGCCCCGTCACTGCCAGGAGCGGAATTACAAATTCCGCTCAGCGGGGGTTATCAGGCGCCGGAGGTGCCACATGTCGATAGAACAGACATTGCAACCCTGAATCCTGCACCCCGGAGGGTGTGC
>JAABSE010000072.1 GCA_011390575.1 Sphingobacteriia bacterium | reverse complement strand
ACCTTGATGTGCCCCCAGGAATAGGATCTGGTAGCACAATCGAAAATTTGATTCTTACATTCTCAAATTCTCCGGTGGCGCTGATATTGTATGTATACGTATCAGTTCCGGTAATTGATATGACTTCTTCTCCAACATAACTGTTTCCTCCGTCAACAGAATAACTCACAGCGACATTAATCCCATTGGTACTGGAGGCCAGGAAATCGACCTTGGTAACATTGTTTAGATCGAAGTCGGTGAAAGTGTATCCCAAATTATCCACAGCAGAATCGTACCAACGCATTTGCATGGATTGACTCCCTGCGATGGGTGAAGTCGTAGAGGAAGTTCCATAAAAGGTTCCCCATTGTTCTCCGGTTGGGCCATCATAGTGGATGTCTGTGTTGTTGTAAGTCGTTCCAGCCGTAAAGCTTTCACTGTCTTCAAATCCAACAGAGTAAATAACTTGCTCCTGTCCCCAGCTATTAATGCTGAAAACAAGCATCAGGGCCATAAACCATGTTAGGCCCCACGGTATTGTTTTTTTCATAAAAAATTAAATTTGGTTTGTAAATGTAATTCTCTTCAAATTTTTCTTAAAACCATTGTGAAATGTTTTTTAGGGTGGGTGTTGAACTCTTCTCATGTGTCCTCCTTCTTTTGATTTGGGTTAAACAATCTGAAGTTAGTTATGTCTTTACCTACCACAGTTGGGAGCTATGGTAAGCAATGATTCTTGGTTTGACTTTAGTCCGACTGGTTTTGTACTTTGTCGGCTTAGACTACGAATATAGGAAATATTTTTAAAAAGTATTCGCCTAAAGCCATCTTATTGCTTTAAGAAAAGGTTAAAAAATTGGCTCAACAGTTGCTTAATGTGTGCTTGTTTTCGGTTAGGAGAAAAAAACACGCTTCAGGCCGAAAAAAAGCGCATACCGCTTTTGTTATAAATATTTTTCGTATTATTTATATAGCTTTTAATATATGAAGATGCATGTTTTATGGATCAATCAGAATCCATTGCCTGAATTATCCTTATTCCGGAAATTCCCTCAATGACTCATGAATTCCTTTGTGAATTTCATACCAGAAATCCAGGGCTGCCTTTTGTGGATTTTCATCAAACCGAACAAGCCATTGTTGCAGTTCGGGGCTTTTGTCTCCGGAATTGTGTTTTTTCTGTATAAAAGTATGCACGTATTCGATGTTGCGTTTGCTTTCCCAGAAAACCGATGCGTTGCGGCTGTTTATTCTGCTGGCCGTTAGCGAAAGGGCCCTGATAAACTTTTCTTTCTGGCCAAATAGTTTATCAATAATATCGGGCATAAGATCCTCAGCCCAGGCACGGTGAAAACGGCAGATTCCGGTGTTGTCGAGCATAAGTTCTTTGAGCATGCGCTGAGCATTTCGCCGGCCCAGTTCCCGGGGCGAGATAAACTCTTTCCCATAGTCATTGTAATATTTGCCCATAATCCCCATAGGACTCAATACTCCCGGTGTCCAGTACTGGTTGGGTACCATCCATCCGTGGCGTGCAAAAGCGGTATAGATAAACCGGTTGAGCACATCCATCCCTTTTTCGCGTGCCAGGTTGCGGGCGTATTTGCGTGCCCCTTCCATGAGGTTGATGCGGCTGTCGGGTCGTGCTATTTCATCCAGCAAAGTCATGGCGATGTTGGCATTGTGCAGAGAATCTTCTACCAGTTCAAACCCCTCCATTTCAAACCGGGGTTTATCTTTTAAACCCAGTTCTTCAGGCGCAATCAATCCTTCTGCCACGCATTCCATCAACCATGCCAGAACGCCTCCCACCGAAATAGCATCAAATCCGAGTGAATCGGCTTTCTGATTGGTTAATTCGGCAGCCCGCTGGTCAAAAATACCGCACAGGGGGCCCATAGTCTGGTAGGGTTCATAATCTTTTTTAAAATGATTATTCAGCTTCTTGCAAACTGCTGCACATGGCTCGCCACAGGTTTTTTGCTGTTTGGGAACGATAGTTTCCTCGTTGAATTGTTTCAGGTAGTGGTCAAGAATAAATTTCCTGTGTAGTTCAAGGCGTTGTTCGTCAGTCCAGTGGATGGTTTTGTAATTGAATGCAATGATGAAATCCTGAATCGTGGCGTAGTTAACACCAAAGGTACCTCCGGTATTGAAAGCGGGGTCATAGCGGTATTTGGTGGTCGTTTCCAGGTCTTTGGCTGAGAGTTTTTTCTGGTACCTGTCCTGGAACCAGGAATCGGCTACGTTGCGGTCGCGGAAATCCTCGTCTACGTAAGTGCCTCCATAGATAATGGCAGCTATTCCATGCTGCTGCAAAAGTTTGGTGCCAAAGCCTCCGCGTCCTGCCCAGCAGTCAACATAAGTTACTTCGCCTTTGCGAATGGGGGCAGAAGCAATGGCTCCAAAGTCTGTATATCTCGATGCCGGCCCGGTGGCCAGCACGCGGGGATCATTTTCGTACCTGCTTTTGAAAAGATCCAGTGTATGTTGCATCATTGAATAAACTCCTTTTCGGCCTTCTTCCCATACTTTACTCAAACGAACCGGTACAATCTCCACTTCAATTTCTTCTCCGTGGATTCTGTTGAGATAAATCACCGAAGGTGTGGGCGCCTTGCCGGTAATAGAAACCATATTCAGACCGAGGTTGTCGAAAACCAGCCCTGCACCTCCCATGGAGGAAATGTAAAACCCATGCCAGCTGGGGCTGAAACCGTTAAAAATCAGTCTGTTCGATCCCGGGAAAATAGAACCGGCAAGCAATCCCGTGCCGATGTTGAGGCTGTCATATTTTTTCGCCAGGTGAATGCCCAGATCCACCGGTCCCCAGAAGTTTCCTATTTCGTATCTTAAAGTTTTGTAGAAACCGTTTGAGGTATCTATCATGAGTGTTTTCAGGTGGGATTGTTCCATGCTGGATAGTTAATTTAGGTTGCAAAGAAGTTAAGTTACTGAAAGGTTTTTTCCTGCCGGGAGGAAATCGTAAATTTTAAAACCTTTTTTCAAAGGTAAAAAAAAACCCACTTCTTTGCGAGAAATGGGTTTTAGATTGAAAAGGACCAATGTTAATAGAACATGTGCCTGTTATCTTTTATTTCGGCACTTTCACGCAAGGCTCTGACCGATTCTCCGGGAACCCTGTTGCGGAAAGTTGTTTGAAGCTGATTTTGTTGCGCCTGAAGATTTTCCGGCTCAGTAGCTTCATCTATCCTGGTGATTTCCACCATAAAAACACCGGCATTGCCCTTGATAGGAGCAGAAACAGTGTTGGGTTCAAGCGCAAAAATACTTCCTATTACAGCAGGTTCAGCCCCAAATCCCTGGAGGGTATTGGAGTTGAATCTGATATTTTCCACGTTTCTGGCATCAAGTCCCAGGCTGGCAGCTTTTTCGGTAATTCCGGTTCCTTGTGCTTGAGTAAACTCATCAGCAATCATTTCTGCTTTTTTCTCGTTAATGGCAATGGTTCTGATTTCATCACTGATTTCATCAAGAGAAGGAATTCCTTCTTCTTTGACTTTTGCTACTCTGGCTATAACAAATCTGCCATCAAGATCGAATATCTGTGAAATGCTTCCTTCCTCAGTTCTTTCGGCAAAGGCCCATTGGATAATTGATCTAGGATTGTTAATACCGGGAATGGTATTGTCCATGGGTCTGATATTATCTGCAACACGTTTGCTGAGACCTTGTTCTTCAGCCACGGCATCAAAATCCTTGTTATCGTCTCTTAAAGTAGCAGAGAAAGCGCTTGCTTCGTTGTAAACTCTCTGGAAAGTCTGGTTGCTGTATTCAATATTACGGGTCAGATGGGCTACCTGTACTTTTCTGGTGGCAGCAGATTTTCCTGTTACGCGAATAACATGAAATCCGAATTCGGATTCTGCAATGGTGAAGTTGTTGACCGGAGTGTTGATAACTGCTTCATTGAAAGGCTGTACCATGGCACCATCAGGAAACCAGCCCAGATCACCCTGGTTGACAGCTGCAGAGGGGTCTTCGGATAATTCTGTTGCCAGTGCGGCAAATGAGCCGGGGGTTCTTCTTACCACAGTAAGAATACTGTCGGCTTTTTGTTGTGCCTGTTCGCGGGTACGGGTGGTTTCAGGTGTAGCTGATCTTGTAGCAATGTGCGAGATCAGTATATGAGACGCCTGCATCGAATCGGGGCGAAACTGCACATCGGTAAGCATGGATACAACAAAAGCATTGTTGTCAACATAGGGTCCATGCATGGTTCCTGGCTCAGCATCAAACAATACCTCATCAATTTCGGGTGAGAGTTCTTCCTTGCTAACAAACGTCGGGTTGAATCTTCTGTCAGAATTGGCGTTGATAAAGTTTTCTATGTTTTCACTTTGAGCCATTTCTTCTTTGAGCCTTTCGGTCTCTTGTTTGATTATTTCACGATCCTGTTCAGAGGGGAGGATGGGGAAAACAACATATTCGAGATCACGGGAGGCTTCTCTGGTGAATTCTTGTTTGCGTTCGTTATATATGCTGCGCAAATCACGGTCAGAAACAGACACAAGAGAATCATTGATTTCGTTGAAGCGTTTTGCTATCAACCTGATATCAGCCGTACGGTTTTTTTCCTGGTAATCTTGCCTGACCAGTGCTTCGGGCATAAAAAAGCCTTTTCTGATAAGGGAGTGATATTTGGTTTCCTTACGCTGTTCTCTGATATAATCTTCCAGCATAAACCATTGGTTTTGCATGGATGGATCCATTTGATCGAGGTTTTGAATAAACTCAATAACCGATTGCGGGTCAAAAGAACCGTCATTGGGATTGGTAAAACTCTGCAAAACAGCGGGATGGGGATCGTCTCCAATAACCAGTTCGGTCAGTTCATCGGCAGAAACCCGAATACCCAGTTGTTCGAACTCACGGGCCATTAATAATTCGCGAACCATCTGGTCCCATACCTGCTGTCTGATTTGAAAGGCTTCCCTTGCTTCGGGGGTTTGTCTTTGGGTTTGGTTGCGCCAGTTTTCAACTGCCTGTTCAACTCTTTCTTCAAACTCAGGATATACAATTTTAGTGCGGCCTACCTGACCCACTTCCATAGTTTGAGCTCCTGTTGGGCCATAGCCCAAAAAATCACCCAGTACAAAAGCTGCAAGTGCAATACCAATAACAGCAATGAGCAATCCGGAATAACTTCTGATTTTTCCAATAACAGCCATAATTTCTATCTATTCTTTTTATCTGATTTACTTGTTTTAAATTGAACTGCAAATGTATAACAATTTTTAAAACCAATCTTTGCGGCTTTAAATTATTTGTTGTCAAATGATGATTGTAATAAATTCAAAGGAAAAAACCGAAAGGATGCCCTTTATTTATTCCGCCGAAATTTTGAGATGTACCTGATCAACCCTTTTTTCGCTCACCTGTATTATTTTAAAAATGTGGTCTTTAATTATAATCTCTTCGTCTTTGTCAGGGATGCTCTCATGTTGATTTATAATGAGTCCACCAAGGGTTTCGTATTCTTCTGACTCAGGCAGGTTAAGATCATATTTTTCATTGAGATAATCAATTTCCAACCGTGCTGAAAAGACATACTCATTTTTCCCCAGTTGTTTCTCAATAAAATTATCTGTATCATATTCATCATCGATTTCCCCAAAAATCTCTTCCATAATATCTTCAATGGTAATCAAGCCTGCGGTTCCGCCAAACTCGTCCACCACAACAGCAATACTTTTTCGCTGCTGAATGAAGCTTTTTAGCAGTTTGTTTACATGCATGGTTTCAGGGACAAGCATTACCGGCCTGATGATACTTTTGATATGGCTGGGTTTTTTAAAGAAGTCAAAAGCATGCACGTAGCCTACTACATTGTCGATGCTTTTTCTGAAGATTAATATTTTTGAAAGACCTTTTTCAGAAAACATCTTGCGAAAACTTTCCAGGGATTCTTTTTCGTCAAGGGCCACAACTTCAGTGCGCGGAATCATGCTCTCCCTTAGTTTAATATCTGGAAATTCGATGGCGTTGCGAAAAATCTGCATTTCGATACTTTCCTTGCTGGTGTTTTGGGGGTCCTTGTCCCAAAACTCATGCAGAAAATTTTCGATATCTACACTGTCAAAAGTTTTGGGCGTATTTACCAGTTTTACCTTGAGTATTTTGCGCAGGATAAATTCGGATAATCCCAGGGTAATAAAAACAATGGGGTAAAGCAGGTAATATATAATGTATATGGGGATGGCAAAAAAGTTAAGAATTTTGTTGGGGTTGATTCGGAAAAGTGTTTTGGGCAGAAACACTGCAAACATTAAAATACTAAGGGATGCAATAATGGTTTGTGTAAGCAGGATAATAAAATCACTTTGCAGTGAAACGGGCAAAACTCCTTCAAGAACCGATCTTAAAACCATAGCAATGAAAATACCATAAACAACCAGCGAGATGTTGTAGCCCACGAGCATGGTAGATATAAATCCGGAGTCGGAGTCGGTAAACCGGGAAAGTATCCTGGCAGAAAAACCGCCTGTTTTTTTCTGAACTTCCAGCTTGAGTTTGTTGGATGTAATGTAAGCTATTTCCATGCCTGAGAAGAAGGCAGAAAATATAAGGCTGACAATAATGATCGTCAATAGGTCCACTTATTGTTTTTGTTGGTTTATGGCAAAGGTAATAGAAAATGACAATTATTTTTGCAGAAACCTGCGCATTCGTTTACTCTCCGGGCATCATTAATGTATCTGCAGGAGCCTCGGTATTGCCCGACTCTTCTCCGGTTTCAACATAAAAAGTACCCCTTGGATTTTTTATCACCCAGGAGCTAAACCTGTCATCCGATTCGAATCCATCTCCATAAAGCACCTCCTCTTCGGTGGTAATCTTAACAAATTTTTCAGTATAAATGGTTTCATTTTTTTGATCCCAGATCAGTTGTTCTGTATTGAGCTTTTCGTTGTTTTCGATGTTCTCTACTACCACATCATTTCTGGCATCAATAAGCTGGTCTTCTTCATACTGAATGGCATATTTGGCCGAGATCCTGGAAGTCTCATTCATGAGGCTGTCAAAAAAGATCATCAAAAATCCTTCCGGGAGCTCCATGTAAGGTTTTTCGCCTTCAAAACGTTTCATCACGGGAGCGTCCATGGTCATTTGCACCCTTGCATGGGTGCTGTAAACAATACGAAGGTTGCTGGCGGTTTCCAGGGGCTGTGTGTCGTCGCGGGTAATAGACTCAACAGTTTTTAAATCGGGTTGACATGAAACAAGCATTGCCACTCCCGAAAGGATGGCAATGCCTGAGGTTAGTTTTTTATATAGTGTGCGGTACATGATGCTTATCTTGACCTCACGCGGGTGGTTTCGTTAATCCAGCATTCAACCTTGTACGTGTCACCATCATCCAGTCCGTAGAAGAAAGTTTCCTCCTTATTTGGGTAATACTGGCTGTAGGTATTGATTAACTGAGTGGCCCGTTCCTGTACCACAGGATCTTCGTCAATACTGCGGGCTTGTGCAAATTTGTCAACAGCAGCCCAGTAAACCGCATTTTTGCTTAATTCGTTGTCTCCGCACTGGCTGGCAGAAGCAGCATACATCTCACCAATAAGAAGATAAGGACGGCCGTTGTTAGGCTCATACTCAGTGGCACGCAGGGCATAGTTTCTGGCCTGAGAAAACTGACGCATTTGACGGTAGCTGATGTCTGCCATTAATAAAAGAGCGGTGAACATATCTTCATCCTCTTCATATAATTCAACAGCTTGACCAAAATACCTGAGTGATTCTTCATAGTTTTGAGCATCTCTTTCCATACGTCCCATCAGGAATGCCGATTGTGCTGTGGGCTTCAGTCTGTGCAGATTGAGGGTAGTATTATAAAACAGCTCTGTTTCTGTACAGCCCTGTTTGTCAAGCATGGACGATACTTTTTCCAGCAATTCAATGTTTTCAGGATTCTTTTCAAAACGTGGTCCGTATAAGGAGATAAGGTTCTCGCAGGTAGCAAAAGGTTCAAACATAGACTCAATGTTTGCTTGTGCGGGTTCAAAAAACCTTTTATCCTTGGGGTTATTCTTAAGATTGTATTCAATGATGTTCATTAACTGATCATAAGTTTCCAGAATTTCTTCTTCATCTCTCACGCCTGCCTGCACCAATTTGACCAGCGACTGCATGTGAATCAGGACAACGTCGGCTTCGGATTTATTCCCTTCCATCTCAATGGAGCGGGAGGTAAGTTCAAAAATATCCTGTACATTGTTGGGGCGCATCTGGTAAAGGTCACTTGCTTTACGACCCAATACATAACCTTCGCGTCCGAAAAATTCAATTCTTTTGTCATGCAATAGCATAAGAGTATCTACCCACATATCTCTTCTTAGGGGATCGGTTTCTTCAGAATACTTGGTTTTCAAAAGAATGGCACCTCTGATAAAGGTATTCTGACTGGCCTGAGGGCAATTAAAAAATACTTCTCTCCAGGGTTCAAAGGCTAGTTTTCTGTTTCCCTGGTTCCAATATTCCTGGTAAAGAGAAATGTTTCTTACACACTGGATACTGTCTTCCGGAGTTTCTCCATACTTGGGAGGCCTGTCCATATTGTTAAGGCTGGCATCTGCAAAATCTTCACTACTATCATAGAGATGGTTTTCTTCTATGTATGTGTCGGATGTAGTAGTAACCTTCGCAGAAAGGTTGCAAGCCAGGAAAAGGCTGAGCATAATAGCTGCTGAAAAAAATCTTGTTGCTTTCATTTGCTGGTAAAATTAGAGAATGTGTGTTTTTTTATGTGTGAATGACTATTAATAAAATTTCCTTTTAACAAACCATCTTTCATAAACATTGATTCCGATGTTGAAGCGGAAATAATTCTCTTCTATTAAATCTGAACTGCCGGAATTTCTCCGGGAATATTCAAATCCAAAGTTCAGAGCTGATAAAGAGCGTCTCACAGGGACTCCAACTCCAAAACTTATGCCAAACTCTGAGAAGTCCTGGTTTATGCCATTCCTGTCTTGAAGGGAAAGAAAAGATTTTCCGTAGCGTGCCCCGAATCTGTATTCAAGGCGATTGAAAAAACCGGTGTAAGTTTCAATTCTGGGATTGAGAATAGCACCCGCACGCAACATGTAAGCATCGTTGAGGTTATGAATAGAATCGAATGTTTTGTAAGAGCTCCAGTTTTGCGACTGAAAATCCAATCCTCCGCTCCAGCGTGGATTGATATTCATAAATACACCTGCAGCCATACTTGCCGGGATTTCCATGGTTCCGGACTGACCCTCCCTGAAGTTCAGGGTATCAATGCTTGTGGCTCCGGGAAGGTTCCTGGTTATAAAGCTTGACTGTTCTATATCCAGGTTTGCAGATCCCGTATAGGTAGCGCCGAGGGTTAAACTGCGGGTTTCACCAAGCGGAAACTGCCATTGCAGGCCAGAACTGAACATAAATCCATTTACCTGATCTGAATAACTCCAGCCTGTTCGGTGAAAACCGGCACTGTCTGACTGTGCGAGCAATCGGTCTTCAACTTTTCCAAAAAGATATGACAAGTTTACGCCGGCTGACAAACCTTTGTATAGCTGAAACCCATGTCCCATATACACCTGACTGATGCCACCATTGCCTTCGTAAAAATAATTGATGCGACCTGTAACTTCATCCTCACGAAAGTCGGAGATTTTATAGCCCATTTGCGACCAGGGCAATAATCCTGCTGCAACACTCCAGCGTCGTGTTACCGGAAAGGCAAAGTTTAAATTTGCCATGGCGGTATAACCTGTAGTTTGCTCCAGGTCTGATATCTTTTGCTGATAAATATGAGAAAAGACAGTTCCGTCGAAAACAAACGACAGCGAGTCAGTCGCGGTGTAAGAAGCAGGATTGAGATAATTTACTGAGACATTGCTTCTGAAGCCTTGCGATATACCCCCCAGGGACATATTCCTGAAATATTCGTTCCCTTTAACTTCTCCGGGACCGAACATAGAATAGGGAGAGTTGATCCTTGACTGGCCTTGCAGTGTTGAAGTCCAGATGATTAGGAAAATAGCCACTGAAATAATCTGTGACAGGTTTTGGGTAGTGCTTTTGTTTTTCAACATTTATGGTTATGTTCTAATATTAAGTTTAAGCCCCTGAGAACTAAATTTTGGACTGCAAATATCCTATTTTTTAGTGTTTTATCAAAAAAAAATGTATCACCTCCTCCCATAATCACCATTAAATCAGGAAAATTTGCTTTGTATTGGTCGATTATACCATCTATTTCAGCAATGCAACCATTAACTACACCTGATAAAACCGACTCCTGTGTGGTGGTTCCGGTGAGAAAGTTTATTTTTTCTTTTTTAACTAACGGTAATTTAGCCGTAAAAGTATGCATTGCATGAAAACGCATGTCTAATCCCGGAGATATGCTTCCTCCCAGGTATTCACCGTTTTTATTAACAAACTCATAAGTAATGCAGGTACCAGTCTGAATGGTAAGGGTGTTTTTTCCGCAATATAAAGAGGAACCATAAACAGCCGCCGCAAGCCGATCGGATCCCAGGGTATGCGGACTCTGATACTTCATTTTTACCGGAGTGAGTGTTTCTGCATTCATGCGCAAAACAGGAAGGGATTCTTCCAGCCAATGGGCTACAAGATTTGTTTTGTCAGAAACATCGGAAATAATTACCCGATGGGGTGAGAATTTAACAATCAACTGCTCATACTCTTCCAGGGAAACCTGGGGTGCAGAATGCAGGTGCCTGATGATATCATTTTCGAAAAATGCTACCTTGGTAAGGGTATTACCGGCATCAATTACCAGGTTCATCAAAATAATTTGAGGTTTTTATTGTGTTGATTATAAGAAAGCAAGCCAAATGGGTGATGAATATTTTCAACAAAAGTAAAAAAACATCTTGCCAGATAAAAATGTTTAACTAAATTTGCACTGTCAAAACAACGAGGTACCATAGCTCAGTTGGTAGAGCAACGGACTGAAAATCCGTGTGTCCCTGGTTCGATTCCGGGTGGTACCACGTTCCACAAAAGACGAAAACGCTGCAGTCTCTGATTGCGGCGTTTTTTTATTTCCCCCGCTTTTTCTTGATGATTAGGTTGCATATTGTTTTCTTTGACGAGAATTATACTGGCTTTAAGAAATTGGTTAAAAGCGCAATACAAGAGTCATTCCCGTTTCCTTTTGGCTGACGAAAGGTGAAAGTTGAGCTGAAAATATCCGGCTAGACTGGGAAGGAAAAAGCTTATGAGAAATCCAGGGCACCAGCAGGTAGGCTGCTTTTGTGCTCAAAACTCCAAAGATGGCCCCTGCTGCTACGTCTATGGGCCTGTGTTTGTTGTGATGCAACCTCAGCAATGCTGTGGTTGTGGCCAGCGTATAACCGGCAACGCCATACCACACAGACCTTTCCCCAAATTCTTTTCGAAAAAACTCTGCCCCCATGAATGCGATGGCTGTATGTCCGGAAGGAAAAGAATTGTTATCACTTCCATCGGGACGGGGGGCATCGATTGCCGTTTTTAACCCATATACGGTAGTCCCCATGATTACATAGGACCCTGCAAGGTAAACTGTTCTTTCGAGGAACCTGTGTTTGCCTTCAATGCCGATAGCATTTAACGCATACACAGCAATAACCGGAGAGTATTGCAGAATGTCGTCGGCCAGATAATTTCTGGCGGGCACAGGTTCGACGGATTGTGATTTATGGAAATGGAAAAGTTGATTAGTTGAAAGGCTGCTTTGAAAGGAGTGCTGTTGAAACTGCTGGCCGAAAACAATGTTCGCATGCCATGGCATAAGAAGCCATGTCAGAAAAAGGAATGCGATCTTTTTGGAATCACACAATACTTTGTTGTTCTTCTTTGTAGAGTTGTTATTCAAAGGGAATAGTATTCATTGATGAGTATTTCGTATTACAATTTTTTGCTCTTCATAATCCGACATCGTTTCCAATCGGTTATATGATAATATTGACTTGTCTTTTTCATCAAAAATGTCTTAATGCCCGCAAATATAGCTACTTTTTGTTTGTGTAAACATTTAAAGCTGTCCTCAACAAATAGTGGTCAGCCAAACGTCTTTCCAAATCATTGGTGGAACCAACGTAATACTTGTCAATTATCCTGCTGTAAAGAATGTAAGTGTAGTACATAGCCCTGGGTTGGAATTGGGATATACGAAAAAAGACCTCCCATGTGGAAGGCCTTTTCTTGTGGGCGATACTAGATTCGAACTAGTGACCCTCCCGATTATAAATCGGGATGCTCTGAACCAGTCGAACAAATCAACTTTTCAATGTAAACCCGGCTTTTCTTTTTTTTAATGGCTCGCTCACGCGAAAATGCCTCAGCCCGGGTTTCATATTTCTCAAAGTACATTAATTGCCACGGTTTCCCTTGTCGTGAAAATTTATCTTTACCACGATTGTGGTCAGCCAAACGTCTTTCCAAATCATTGGTGGAACCAACGTAATACTTGTCAATTATCCTGCTGTAAAGAATGTAAGTGTAGTACATAGCCCTGGGTTGGAATTGGGATATACGAAAAAAGACCTTCCATGCGGAAGGCCTTTTCTTGTGGGCGATACTAGATTCGAACTAGTGACCCCCTGCTTGTAAGGCAGGTGCTCTGAACCAACTGAGCTAATCGCCCTGATATTTCAATAATTTAATGATCTTTCTTCTTTCTTATAGGTTACTGACCCTCCCGATGGTAATCGGGATGCTCTGAACCAACTGAGCTAATCGCCCTGATATTTCAATAATTTAATGATCTTTCTTCTTTCTTATAGGTTACTGACCCTCCCGATGGTAATCGGGATGCTCTGAACCAACTGAGCTAATCGCCCTGATATTTGATGAACGTTCAAACACCCTCATTTTGTGTTTGCGAGTGCAAATGTACATCAAATTTTTATTCTCACAAGCTTTTGCTGCTAATTTTTTAAATTATTTTTTGATAGCCTTTAGTAAATTGCTCTAATTCAAATATATAATCGCAACTTTCCGGATAATAATGCGATATCTGTCGCTGCGCTTGAGAGGACAGTGCATTTTGGAACTATGGGAGGGGTGGTTCTGGGGCTGCCAGGTTGGCCCAGGACCTCCCCAAAAAACCAAATACCCGAATCAATTCGAACGCAGTGAGAAGTATGTTTCTATAATGAAATGAAAAATCTTTTTCAGTGTTCATTTCCGGTCATCCAGTGACCGGATAAGATCATGTAAGACAAATGTTTATTATTGTAAGTATTTCATAAAGAGGTGGATAGTTGTTGTGGAATAAACATTGAACAGCCTCTGCATAGCTTTTTGATTTTGAATCTATGAAGGCTACTGTTGTAAATTTAAAGTTTTAGGAGTGGAATTATTTAATAATTAAGTTTTCGTAAAGGCAATCCTACTGAGCATAGAAACCCGAATTTTTATCAAATTAAACAGATCACTATATGGTAAAGGAATTATACCAGAAAATGTGTATTAATTTTTTATTAGTGAATTTACTCATATGCCCGGGTTTTTCCAATTCTGATCCATCGGACGATAAACAGGATTTTTCACAACTGATTGCATTAATAGAAACACAACAGGAACATCCTTACAAACAATTGGAATACCTTGAAAAGTACTATCGAAAGGTTAGTCAAAACCATTTGGATTATGGATTGAGAATTGCATCGGTTTACCTCGACAAATCCTGGCTTACAGGTGATTCTTCTAAAATAGCCCATGGGTATCATCTAAGGGGCACATCTTTTCTAAGAGCTGGGCAAACCCTTAACGCTTTGGAAGACTTTTACAACTCCCTCCGAATCTCAGAGGAGATTGCTGATTCACTGGTAATGAGCAATACATACAATAACCTGGGTATTTTATATGATAAGCTAGGAAAAAGCGAAGAAGCCCTTGGGTATTTCAACAAAAGTCTCCTCATCAGCACGAAATTGAAGGATCTGGAAGGAAAAGCTTCGGTATTAAACAATTTGAGCAGTCACTACAACGAGGCAGGTCAAAAAGAAAAGGCACTTAAAGTTCTTTTGGAAGCACAGAATATTTGGCTCGAAAACAACGACACGCTTAACATTGCTTTCAATCTTGGAAACATCGGAAATTTTTATCTCCACAATGAAGACTTTGCCAAAGCAGAGGAATATCTGCTGGAAGCTAAATTCATTTTCGAAAAGAACAATGATTTTTATAACCTGGCCTACACCTATCACAACCTGGGACTTTTGAAATATCATCAGCAGTTATTTGAAGAAGCAATTGATATGTTTGAAAGTGGACTGGATCTTGCGAGAAGACAGGAAGGACATTTGCATGTTGTTGCCCTTTTGCTGAAAAAAATGTCTGAAACTTTCGCAGAAAAAAAAGACTACCATAATGCCTACCGATATGAGCTGGAGCATGGACACGCCCGAGACTCCATTTTAAACCAGGAAGCTCTGGAACAAATTACATTTTATCAAAGCCTTTATGAAACTGAGAACAAAGAAAGAGAGATCAATCTTTTAAAGAAGGAACAGGTAATCAATGAATTACAGTTGGATCAAAAAATCATTGCCCTCCAAAAAGTTCGATTGAGGGCAACTGTACTGCTATTCTTCTTTATCATCAGCACATTATCGGGGGTAATAATTGTTTCGCGGGGACGCAACAAAAGATTGAAAGCTTTGAATGCCGGGAAACTGCAGGCTCAAAGAGAGCAACTCAAAACCATCATTAAAACACAGGAGCAGGAACGAATAAGGTTTGCCCGTGATTTACATGATGGGCTGGGGCAAATGCTTACCTCGCTGAGAATGAATTTAACCCACGCCAGCAATACACGGCAAAGAAATATGGAAAACACTTTGCATACGTCCAATCAAATGATTAAAGAAATGCACCAGGAAATCAGGAATATTTCTTTTAATATTATGCCCCAGCTTTTGTTGCAGAAAGGATTGTTGCCTGCCGTATATGAATTGACCCAAAAAATCAACTTTTCGGAAAACCTATGCATTTCTGTTGCTGAACATGAGGTAACCCACCGCTTTGATCCCGAAACTGAAATTGCCATTTACCGAATCATTCAGGAACTCCTGACCAATATTATTAAGTATAGCAAAGCCAGAAAGGTAAACTTACAATTTACCCAGCATGTAAAAGAGCTAAATATTCATATAGAAGATGATGGTTGGGGTTTTAATACCATGATGCTTGAAAAAAGCAAGGGTTCAGGATGGAAAAATATCTGTTCCCGTGCCAGGCTAATAAATGCCCGACTTGAATATGACTCCAAAGCCGGACGTAAAAACTCCACCATAATCATAGATATCCCCATAAAACATAGTCATGAGAACCATGTGCTTGAAACAAAAGCTATTAATTCGCTTCCATTTACATACAGAAACAACATCTTAATATTATAAATATGCAAAAGGAAATTATATTGGTAGATGATCACTTAATCATTATTGATGGACTGAAAAGTATCATTCCATCAAAAATGTTTAACATCCGGGTAGAAGCCAATGATGCGGAGACTGCCCTTGATTACCTGCAACAATTGCAAATTGACATACTGATAACCGACATACAACTTCCGGGTAAATCGGGAATCGAACTTATCCGGGAAGCGAAAACTATGGTGCCCCGGTTAAAGTGCATTGTATTGAGTATGTTTAACGAGCGGGCTATGGTAGAAGATGCCATGGAGGCAGGAGCAGATGCTTATATAGTTAAAAGTGCAGAGCCTCATGAATTGATCCGGGCTCTCGAAAATGTTGTGCAAGGGAAGAAATACCTGAGTGAAGAACTCACCATCAACCTTTGGAGCCATTCACTCCCCAAAACATCACCAAAAAGTGCTATTTCCGAAAGGGAAAAGGAAGTCCTGAAGCTGATACTCAATGAAAAGTCCAACAAGCAAATTGCCGATCAACTCTTTATTAGTGAGCGTACGGTGGAATCACACCGCAAAAATCTTTACCGTAAAACCAATACAGAAACCCTGGTTGGACTGGTAAAATACGCCATCGACCATAAGCTTTCCTGATGCTCCGTGGTAGCACGGATAATGTTTGACTACCAGTACGGATGATTTTCTTTTACCTGGAAAATACCTTTGTCAGCAATTTGCCTGTAAAATACTACAGCGTTTGATTATCAGGCATATTTAATAAAGAAGTACCTGCAAAATACGCAAAGTAGCCAACGCATTTGAAAATTGCTTTGGATAGTTCTTCTCTTTGTACATGGCAGGTTTTTAGAAATAACCATTTAATAATACAATGCAATGAAAAAG
Source organism: Sphingobacteriia bacterium (assembly GCA_011390575.1). Lineage (GTDB taxonomy): Bacteria > Bacteroidota > Bacteroidia > Bacteroidales > UBA7960 > SKVR01. Next base: position 2,339 of record JAABSE010000072.1, on the reverse strand, counting down.
AATTACTTATTTTTAATGATGTTTCTTGTGTCGGCTTCTCTCTGGGCGCAACAACGGGAAACCATTTTTAAAGAACGGATGAAGATGAATAATACCCGGAATATAGTTTCATCTTTGCAGGATAATGAAACAGCAGATTTTTCGGGTAGCAATAACAATCATGCAACCTTGCCTGTCATCCAATCAGGCACCTATCTTTTGCACGAAAGTTTCGAAGGTGAATTTCCCACAGAAGGATGGTCTTTTCTTCCCCAACCCATTATCCATCCTATGTACAACAATAGCTATTGGCCCATGGAAACAGGACCGCTTCCTCCATGGTACATGGTAGATCTGGATGTTACCGTTCCCCCGGAAGGAGGCAACATCGCCCTGTGGGCATCCCCCCATTTTGACGGAGAACCTGGGGAGTCCAGTGAAAAATGGGCTATCTCACCGGAAGTAGCTGTTGGGATGCCCTCCAGTCTTGTCTTCTGGACAAGAAACGGGCTTCACATGCTTGACAGTCTGGATATTGTAGTATCTGTCAGCGGAGAAAATCCGGAAGATTTTACCCATGTAATTGATAAGCTTGGATGGAACAGTACCAGTGAATGGACTATGCACACGTATGATTTATTACCCTTTATGGGACAAACCATCCGAATTGGTTTCAGGAATCATAAAGAGGACAACATGTGGCATGGAGGTGGTTTATTCATTGATATGGTATCCGTTATTGAGCATATGGGACCTCCTGAATGTGCAGTACGACCTGTTCCCCAGGATAATACCACGTCTGTCAATCCATTTAACGCAACCCTGTCCTGGGATGCTGTAGGTGCCACCAGTTATGATATTTACCTGGGCCAAACCCTTCCGGAAGAACCTGTGGAAAACGTGCAAACACGCTGGTATATGCCTCAGCTTGATCCCAACACCTCGTACCAATGGAAGGTAGTTCCTAAAAGCACCATGGGTGAGGCCGCCGAATGCCCCACATGGCATTTTACCACCGGCAATGTTGAACCCGAATATTTTATGAATGACAATGAGGAGGTAACAGCATGCGAAGGCGTTTTTTATGATTCAGGTGGGCCGGATTTGCCTTATCATTTAAATGATCAGTTTACGAAAACTTTTTTGCCCGGGCAGGAGGGTGATCGCATGAGAATACAGTTTGACAAGTTAATGATGGAAATAGGCTGGGATTTCCTTTATGTGTATGATGGACCCGATTCAAATTCCCCGCAGGTTCCAGGCAGTCCGTTTTCTGATGGAGCGGTTCCGCTGGTGCTTAAAAACCTCGCCGCTACCAACCCACAGGGAGCTTTGACTTTCAAAATAGAGGCGGATGATGTTATTTCCAAAGAAGGATGGGAAGCGATGATTTCCTGTTTTACCCCACAGGAAAATGCTCTTTCCGTAAAAAGCATGCAGTTTAACCGCATTGTTAAACAGTCAGAACCCACTCAGTTTACCTTACTCGTTCAGAACGAAGGAACCTCCGCTCTGGAGCAGTTTTCCATTGATTTGGTAAATGCAGAAAACGACACCAACATGGGATCATATTCCTTTGAGCATATCCTTCAGCCAGGAGAATATGGAACAATAACTTTTGAACATACCTTTACTGAAAATGGTAATTTCAATCTTTTCGCCCAACCGCTCGTGGCCGGAATGAATAACCCGGTGGAGGGTGCATCGCAGACTGAAAGTGTTGCAGTTTTAAACAACCATAGTACTCTGGCAATAGGTATGCCCCAGGAACAATCCATCCTTTATCCCTATAATAAAAGTTGGGAAAAGAGTGTGTTTCAGGTGATATACATGGCAGAAGAAATAGAGAGAATGGGATACATCTCCGGTATGGGTTTTCTGAAAAATTCGGTTTCTGATTATGAATTTCCGGTAAAAATATGGGTAGGAGAGACTTCAAAATCGACCCTTGACAGTGGGTTGGAAGATGTTTCGGAACATACCCTGGTTTTTGACGGAACTACATTCATAGGTGCCGGCGGAGGCTATACCACCAATGAATTTATTGAACCGTTCCTTTACCAGGGGCAAAACCTGGTGATTACCATCATGCGTGTTTTTGAAGAGGTTACTTATCAGGCAGAAGGCAATTTTATGTTTGTAGAACAAACACCGCAATATCCTGGCAGGGCATTGTCTTTCATTCATGACAGCTATTATCATAACCCGGAAAATCCTCTCGACCCCAGTCCTGCGGGTGTCGATAATCTTTCTCTGGTTCCCTCTACTGTTTTCTTCTTTTCTGATGATGAAACAGGCGCCATTGAAGGGCAGGTAACCCTTGATTCAGAAGAAGCAGCACCAGGAGTAACCATCAGCAT
>JAABSE010000071.1 GCA_011390575.1 Sphingobacteriia bacterium | reverse complement strand
GGTGCCAGTCCATGTTTAATGGCATTTTCCACAAAGGGTTGAACGATCATGGGGGGGATTTTGTGGTTTCCATCTTTCAGTTCTCTGCCTATCTTGAAACAAGTTTGGATAGAATTCCCAAGGCGAAGATTTTCCAGCCTTATATAACTCCTCAGATAATCTATTTCTTCTGAAAGCGGAATCGTTTCCCTTGACATGTTTTCCATGGTTTTGCGTATGAGCAGCGAGAATTCATTGAGATAGTCCAGGGTGGAGTCCATATCGTTATCGAGCATGAAACTCTGGATAGAACTGAGTACATTGAAAACAAAGTGGGGATTCATCTGAGCCTGGATGGCCTGAATACGGATGTTGTTCATTCTTTTTTCATGCTCAAGCTTCAGTCGTTCTGTTTCTCTGATACGCCCTACTCGATATCGGTACAGCTGCCAGATGGCTAAAGAAATCAAAATCAATGCGATGCTGTAGAAGTACCATGTCCGCCACCAGGGTGGGGTAATGCGGAAACTTTGTGCCAGAGGGGTGTATTGCAGGCCTGAATACAGGTTTGTTGCATTCACATGAAAAGTGTATTTGCCGGGAGCCAGGTTGGTAAAGGTTACTTCACCCGAATTGCTCATTTCGGAGGGTTCCATGGCAAAACCATCGAGATAGTAGGAATACATCACCTTCTCAGGGTTGAGAAGATCGTCAGAGGTGCCGTACAGGAAGGTGAGATTGTTTTGCTGATGTTTAAGATTTACACTGGCAGCGGGAATGTTGTTCCAGGGAATCACTTCTTCTGCCAAATCCTCCCAGTTCACGTTCTTAAAATTCACTATAAAATCCCAGAGCTTGACCCGGGGAGGCTGCTCAGCCCTTTGCAGCAGTTTTTCGGGATCAATACGAATAAGATTTTCCTGCCCTCCCAGCCAGATAATACCTTGCTCATCTTCAATAGCTTTTCTGATGACATATTCCGGTAAGCCTTCCAGTTCGTTGATAAACCGTATTTCTTTTTCTTCTTTATCATAAAGCTTATCCAGGTCAACAATATTGATACCCCTGTTGGTCCCAATCCACAGGCGGTTTTTCGAATCATTGAGCAGCCAGAGGATCTCATCTCCTGTAATTCCGTTGTTGGAATTCAGTTCATATTTCACCATCAGGGTATCGCTCCCTTCAAGGATTATTACCCTGCCATCCTGGGTTCCAGTTATGATGTTGCCAGATTTGTCCAGGCATATGGCTTTTAGGTTTTGAGGTAAGTCCGGATTCTGTTTCCCGTACCACTTAAACTCATCATCTTTGTAGCGATACAAACCGTATGAAGAACTGCTGAACCAGATTTCATCCTTACGCTGCAGCATATGGTTGGCAAATACAGGATATCTTTCGTGGTTTTCGGTACCAATGTAATGGTCCAAAGAAGAACTGTAAATATCCGGGAGAATCCTGAATCCTTCTGAACTGGAAAAGATTTTTCCGTCAGGAAACACCCGGAAATTTTCGGCAACCCTTGAGTCAACTGCGAACCGGTAAAACTCATTCTCTTTGTTGATTTTTTTAAAAAGCGCATTATTGGCTCCTATCCATAAGTTTTCTTCTGAGTCAATATGCATGGACAAAAATCTACCTGAAGGAGGGAAAGAATGCAAAGAGTCGACCTGATGTCCGGGATAAAACGGAAATTGCATCAAATACGCTTCATCCAGTATTCTGAATCCTGTTTCAGGTTTTCCGTAAATAACCCTGTCGGTGGCTGTAAACCAGAGGTCTCCATCGTAGAGTGCCATGTCATAGATATCCAGTTTGTCTGATCCAAAGAAGGACGATGGATAGAGGCTTATACCTTCATTGAAAAGTTTGTAAAGCCCTTCGTCAGTGGTGGACAGAAATATTGTTTCTGTGGTAGGATCAATAAATATATTCCAAGCCATCCTACCTTTAATACCCCATAGAGGATTTTCGTATTGCAGGTTTTTTCCGTCCCAGGAGTACAATCCGCCGGGTTCCCTCATGTCGAAATAGCTCCAGGCTGCAATCCACAACACACCGTATGAATCTTCTTTGATGTCGAACACCTGACCAAGATCGTGAAAATCGTTTACCCCTTCATCATTAACAATGCGCAGTCCGTTTTTATACAGCCCGATGACAGTATCTCCCTTTGAGCTGATAAAGCTGGCGGATGAAGAAGCCACATTCAGGGGAGAGTCAGCAGGTAGTGTTTTTACTTCAAGGGTGTTTGGATTAAAATGAAAAGCTCCGCTGTGAAAAGTATGAAATATGATTCCGTCATGGGTTTCCATAAATCCCATGACCAGAAAACGTTGATGTTTTACAGAGTCAGGGAGAAAAGAAAATGTATGGTCATCAAGCAGGCAGTTAAAACCATTTTGGGTTCCTATCAGCAGGCAGTTAAACCTTTCTGAGTATTGCAACACCCTGATGTGATTGCTGGAGAGCTCCGGAATGGTTATCTGTTCATATTCTTTGCCATCATATTTTAGCAGGCCGTTCCCATAGGTTCCAAACCAAAGATTTCCCTGCGGATCTTCTTCAATAGCCCAGATTTTCCTTTCGGTAATCTCAGCAGGTAGAGGAATTCGGGTAAAGTTTTGACCGTTGTAAGTGGCCAAACCTGCGTCGGTTCCTACCCAGAGGGTGTTTCTGGAATCTTTGAACAAGGCTCTTATGGCGTTGCTGGGCAATCCATCCCTGATGGTATATTGGCGTGAAGGTTTTTGTTGACCCCATGAGGGAGGAACATGAAGAAGGAGCAGGAGGCAAAGCAGTGGGTTGATCCGCATAATCTCAGGCGTTGGTCAGCAAACTGACAATGGTTTTTGCTTTGCTGCCTGCTACCGGCAGTAACAGGCCGTTTTCCAGCATTACACCCTGCCCACCGGCGCGGTGAAAAGATTTGATATAGTTTCTGTTTACCAGGTACGATTTGTGTATGCGCAGGAACATGTTTTCGGGTAGCAATTCTTCCAGTGTTTTCAGCGTTTTGGTAACTACGATGGCTTCATTCAGGCTGGTATGAATAGTTGAATAGGAATTTTCTGCCTGGCAATACACGATGTTATTCACTTTAACAAATTCAATCCCGGATTGCGTGGGAAGAGCAATTTTAGATAATGCTTCTGTTCCGCTGTTAAGGTGCGAAACGAGCGTGTCCAGCTGAAATTTATACCGTGAATTTTGTTCCTGCTTTTCAAGCTTCTTAATCAACTCCAGGAGTTCAATGTGATTAATAGGTTTTAGCAGGTAATCCAGCGCCGAGTGTTTAATGGCGTTGATAGCATATTCCTTGTAAGCAGTGGTTATTACCACTTTAAAGTCAGGATTGTCAAAATGACTGAAAAGCTCAAACCCATTTTCGCCGGGCATTTCCACATCCAGAAATACAATGCTGGGTTTGTGCTGATGGATTTGCGACAGGGACTCTTTTACGGAATGGGCCACAAATACAACCCGTATCTTTTTGGATAAGTATTTTTCGATGATCTTCTTCAGACTATCTGCTACTCTGGGTTCATCATCAATTATTCCGGCGGTTAACATAAGAATAGGTATTTGCTAAACAAAATTCAACCAAAAATGGTCACGCAATTGCAACGGGTGTTTTTGGTTTTGAAACGTTTATTTTTTCTGCTAATATAAAGGAATTGGGATTAAGCCGGGAGGAAAATCACAATTATTGGTTAAACCAGTGCTTATTTAAAACCATTCCAGATAATCGATAGTACTTTTACTTCACAAAAATACCATCTTCATATTCAGCCCCCAGGAAATACAAGCCGCAACCCGGCACTGAATAACCTGCATTGCTGCGGTTTTTACTTTCCACAATAGCATCAAACTGTGAGGGCGATATTTTTTTCAGGCCAACATCGGCAATGGTTCCCACAATGGCTCTGACCATATTGCGCAGAAAACGGTTGGCCTCTATGTTGAAAATCCAGAGGTGTCCTTCCTGCCTCCAGCTTGCTGAGGTTACATTGCACAGGTAATTATTAACCTGGGTGTTGCTTCGGGAGAAACTCTCAAAGTCTTCATATTGAAGTAGCTTTTGGGAAACTTCCTGCATCGTGTCATAATCCAGGGGTCTTTCCATAAGCCAGGCACGGTTAACCATAAAAGGATCTTTTTTTCGGCAAATGATGTAGTCATAGCTTCTGGACAGGGCGCTGAATCGTGCATGTGCATCGGGCTTAACCTGTCTTATTTGTTGTATGGCAATATCGTGAGGCAGAATTCGGTTGAGTTTGTATACCAGGTCCATTTCATTGATTTGCTCCGGAGAGTTGAGTGTCTGGAAGTGTGCCGTGTAATTCAGCGCGTGTACACCGGTATCAGTCCTGCCTGAGCCTGTTAGTTCTGTATCCTCTTTTAAAAGTGTTGCAAGCGCTTCGGCAAGCATTTGCTGCACACTAATGGCGTTGGGTTGCACCTGCCAACCGTGATAGGCTGTGCCATTAAAACTTAAATCAATGAAGTACCTGTAATTTGCACGCCCGGGAGTTAGCATATAACTGTATTCCTGTAAACAATAATAAAAACCATTGTGGTAGTCATAGAAGTACAAAAGTACAAAAACTATTTCCCTGCTCATGAAAGAATATCAGTACGGATTGACTGATTTACTGAAAGACCAGGGTTTGTTTTTTTTTCAGAGAGTATCCTGCTCATGTTTTATTACAAGCACATAATCAGCGCATTAAAAGATGTATCAAGAAAAAATTATTTATATTCATTCTAAATTAGCCTTAAGAGGCAAAATAATTAAAGAAAAAAATACTTAATCAAAAAAGGCTTCTTATATTTGGGGTGAAAAACCTATCATTACCAAACCTTTAATACACATTTAAAAATTCAGAAAGGGATTTTATTTATGACAAAAGTTGAAGAATTAGTTAAAAAAGAGGCAGAAATTCACGGACATAATCGTGAAAGCCTGATGCCCATTCTTCAGGCCGTTGTACGGTCAGAAAGGTTTCTATCGGAAGAGGCTATGGTTGCCATTGCCAGAGAACTGGATATCAGCACGGCTGATGTATTTGGTACCGCCTCTTTTTATACCTTCATGGATACCGTACCCAAGGGTAAAAACATTATCAGGGTATGCAAAACCATTACCTGCCACATGAAGGGCAAAGATGCAGTAATTGCTGCTTTAGAAGATTTATTGAAAATCAAACTGGGAGAAAACACCTCGGATGGCAAATTCAGCCTCTTGCAGGCCAACTGCCTGGGGTGGTGCCATAAAGGCCCGGTTATGCTCATCAATGATGAGGTGTATCCTGAAGTTACTCCGGAATCAGCTGTTGAAGTAATTCAGGAATACCTCAAACAGAAGTAATTCCTTCCAGTTACTTATTTAATCATTTTTCTAAAGCATAATTATTATGGATAACAAAATAAAAAAAGTAGACCTTATTTTTGAAAAAGTGGATTATCTGGAAATTCTGGATCGTTCGTTTAAAAGAACCCAGGATGAGATCATCCTCGACGTAATAGACTCCGGGCTTAGGGGCCGCGGTGGTGCCGGTTTTCCTACCGGGTTGAAATGGAAATTTGCCAAAAACGAAGAAGCCGACCAGAAGTATGTAATCTGCAACGCAGATGAAGGTGAGCCGGGAACTTTCAAAGACCGGGAAATCCTTACCCAGGCACCGGAAAAAGTACTGGCAGGGATGGCTTTGTGCGGAAAAGCTACAGGAGCCAATGAAGGTTTTATCTACCTCAGGGGAGAATATAACTTCTTGCTGCCCAGTCTAAATGCAACCATCGATAAGTTTCATAAGCAGCTTAAAGAATTGAAATTCGACTTTACGGTCCGCATCAAATCCGGAAGCGGAGCGTACGTTTGTGGAGAAGAAACAGCTTTGATGGAATCTATGGAAGGCAAAAGGGGTGAACCCCGCAACAAACCTCCGTTTCCCACCACTGCAGGTTATCTTGGCAAACCTACTTCTATCAATAACGTGGAAACCCTCGTTTTTGCCCTTATGATTGCCAAAGAAGGCCCTACCAAATTCAGGGAAATGGGTACGTTTGACTCCCGTGGTTCCAAAGTATTTTCTGTGTCAGGCGATACGCCCAAAGCAGGGATTTATGAACTTGAACTGGGAATGAGCCTGGAAGACTTTGTAAATGAATTTGGAGATGGAGATACCAAAGCCGTACAAATTGGAGGTGCATCAGGCTTTTGTGTTGCACGTAAGCACTTTAAGGAAACCGTTATCGGTTTTGAAGGCATTCCTACCGGTGGCTCCATGATGCTTTTCAACAGCAGCCGCTCCATGTATAATATCCTCAACGATTATCTCGAGTTTTTTGAAGAAGAATCCTGCGGACAATGCACTCCCTGCAGAGTGGGCTGTCAGCAACTTCTCAAAGGAATTGAAGCCGTGAAAAAAGGAGTCAGACCTCCTGCCTATCTTGATGATCTTCAGAAACTTTCTGAAACCATGAAACTGGCGTCCAAATGCGGTCTGGGACAATCCGCTCCCAATCCCTTCAATTCAATCATCAACAACTTTAGGGAAGAAATTATCTATTAAGACCCAATACCCCTTCCCGAGGGAAATAAAATGAGTTAATCATTTATATTAAGGAGAAAAAACTATGAGTAAATATAAAGTAAATCTAAAGATAAATAATCTGAATGTATCGGTTGACGAGGGAACCACCATCCTGGAAGCCGCCCGTCAGTTGAACTTCAAAATCCCTACCTTGTGTCATCACGACGACCTTTGTGTTGCAGGAAACTGTAGGGTTTGTGTGGTTGAGCAGGTTGGAAACAGGGTGCTGCCCGCTTCATGTGCAACTCCGGTTTCGGAAGGAATGGAAGTGCTTACCAACAGCATGAAAGTTAGACAAGCAAGAAAAAATATCATTGAATTGTTGCTTTCAGAGCACAATGCCGATTGTACCAAGTGTTTTAAAAGCGGTTATTGTGAACTGCAGGAGCTCTCTAATGAATACAGAACCGGCGACCATATTTACCTGGATGTGAGAACGAATAATACCATTGATATTTCATCTCCCTCCATAGAAAAGGATGATTCTAAATGTATTCGTTGTCAGCGTTGTGTCAGAACCTGCACCGAACTGCAGTCTGTGAGCGCGCTGGCAGTTACCCACAAAGGCAAGGACATGAAAATTTCTACCTTCCTTGACAAACCCATGAACGATGTGGTTTGCACCAATTGCGGGCAGTGTATCAATCGTTGTCCCACCGCTTCACTGGTTGAACGTAATTATATTGACCAGGTATTCGACGCCATCTACGATCCGAAAAAATTCGTTGTCGTACAAACAGCCCCAGCCACAAGGGTGGCCATAAGCGAAGAGTTTGGACTCGGCCCCAACCGTTCCACGGGTAAGATGGTTGCGGCATTGCGCAGACTGGGCTTTGATAAGATCCTGGATACCGACTTTACTGCCGACCTTACCATTATGGAAGAAGGAACTGAATTGCTCACCCGACTGAAAGAAGCCCTGGTAGATGGCAAAGAGGTAGCTCTGCCCATGATGACCAGCTGCTCTCCCGGCTGGATCAAATTCCAGGAACATATTTTTCCTGATATGCTTGATAATCTTTCTACCTGTAAATCACCCCAACAAATGTTTGGTCCGCTGGCCAAAACGTATTATGCTGAGAAGATCAACAAGAACCCTGCGGATATGGTTGTGGTATCTGTTATGCCATGTACCGCCAAGAAATACGAAGCAGACAGGCCGGAGATGAGAGGAAGTGGCTATAAAGATGTAGACTTTGTGTTGACTACACGCGAGCTGGGCAGAATGATTCACCAGGCAGGTATCGACTTTGAAAAACTCGACGATGAAAAGTACGACAGCATCCTGGGAGAATCTACCGGTGCTGCGGTAATTTTCGGTAATACCGGTGGCGTAATGGAAGCAGCCCTGCGCACAGCCTACGAAATTGTTACGGGACGTGAAGTGCCTTTTGCCAATCTTAATATTAAACCCGTGAGGGGAATGGAAGGCATCAAAGAAGCATCTGTTAAGATTAAGGATGTGAAGTCTGAGTGGAGCTTCCTGGAAGGTGTTGAGCTCAAAGTAGCCATTGCTCATGGCTTATCCAATGCCAAACTTTTGATGAACAAAGTGAAAAGCGGAGAGGCCAATTACCATTTTATTGAAGTTATGGGTTGTCCCGGCGGTTGTATTGGTGGCGGAGGCCAGCCAATTCCTACCAATATGGAAATCAGGAAAAAACGGGCCGCTGCCATTTACGAAGAAGATGAGCATCTGGCCCTGCGCAAATCTCATGAGAATCCTGAAGTGACTGAAATCTACAAGTCATTCCTGCATGAGCCGCTCGGACACAGATCACACGATTTGCTGCATACCCATTATACTCCCAGGAAACGTTACTAATTTTCATTTAAAGCTATTGATCAGGCAGCCGGTACTTAATCAGGTACCGGCTGCTTATTACATTGTTGTATATTTTATTATCCGGTCAGTTGCCTCCCTTTTGCATTCTTTTAAAGAATTTAATATTCAATATATTATTCGGTTTTTGTATCTTTAAAGGAATTAACTCTGTTTATAATTTTTTCCAGAAGCTGTTTTTATTTTTTGTAATAGGTTAAAATGCATGTAATCAGTTAGTAGAATGAACTAAAAACAGCCTAATCAAAATAGAGTTGTTACAAAAATAACAATATATTGTTTTTTTATTTTGATATGTTGTTATTCGTTTTAACTTTGCATTAAAGAATAGTTTATTTAATAGATGACTCCCGGAAATAGTAAAACACTAATAACGAGTCATATATAACAATGATTGAAAAGGCTTTTCAATAACCCTATAATATCGCGAGCTATGAGAGTCAAATCCGGAAATGGAAAAAATGCTGTCAATCAGATACCAGAACCCACTCTGCGAAGGCTTCCCGGCTATCTGAATTTTCTGAAAGTCCTCAGGAGTAACCATGTTGAATATGTTTCCAGTGGACAAATAGCTGTTAATTTTAAGATGGATTCTACGCTGGTTACAAAAGACCTTTCTTATACGGGTATAAAAGGAAGAACCAAAATAGGGTACAGTGTAGATCAGCTCATTGAAACCATCATTTCATTTCTGGACTTTAACAGGCAGGAAAAAGCTTTCCTTTTTGGTGTGGGCAATCTGGGTAAAGCCTTGATCAAATACCAGGGCTTGCGAAACTATGGATTGCATATTATAGCCGGTTTCGACACCGACCCATCGGTGGTCAACACGGTCTTGAATGAGATAAAAGTATATCCTGTTGATGAATTTCGCGATTTATCACGCAAATTCGATGTCAGGCTGGCTATCATTACCACTCCCGATGCACGGGCGCAGGAAATTGCCGACCTGGTGGTTGCCTGGGGTATCAAAGCCATATGGAACTTTACTCCTCAATCCATCAAAGTTCCTGATAATATTATCGTTGAAAACACCTCCGTTTACTCCGACCTGGCGGTCATTCTCAATCGGCTGAACCATTAATTTCTCCGCTGTTGTTATTTTATTAACTGCCTGTTAATTAGAAAGGTTCTAAATTACTATCACTTTTACCTCCATTTGCTGTTTCATCATCTGATTACTTTGCTATAGCATATAATTAGCCTTGTTTGACTTAAAAATTAAGCTGTGAAAGAATTAACAACAAAGCTTGGTTTTTGATTTGCAAGGTCTTATCTTTGCACCATCATTCATTGTAACATAATAGGACAGTTACAGGAGAACGGTAAAATGATAAGGATACCATAAAATAAGAACACGGTTTTAATCCAAACGAATCAAAGCAGTTGCCATGACCGTAGAACAAATAGCCAGAATATTAGATGCCGGAATTATCTGTGGGGAAGAACGCTCTCAGCACGATATAGATATTGCCTTTGCCTCCGACCTGATGAGCGATGTACTTACCCTGAAAGAAGATAATGTATTGTTGATTACCGGTTTGGCCAACATGCAGACTTTGCGTACTGCCGAAATGTCGGATATCCATTGTATCATCTTTGCCCGCAACAAAAAGATTTCGGAAGAAATGAAGGAATTGGCCCGGGAAAATGACATCATTGTACTGGAGTGCAGGTATTCAGTTTTCAGAACCTGCGGCATACTGTATGAAGCAGGAATTTCTCCGGTGTTTTAATCTTAACCCCTTTTATTATATGCATTTTGAATACCAGATAGAAGGAGGAAACTTTACCCGGGCCGGATTTGCTTCAAGCGAAATCAAGAAGAAGCTCAAGCAGCTCAATGTCGACCTGGGGATAGTGAAAAGAACCGTGGTTGCCACCTACGAAGCCGAAGTGAATGTGGTTGCTCATGCCTACAGTGGTACCATTTATGTGGATTTTGACGAGGAAAAGGTAGTGATTAAACTGGTAGACGAAGGACCCGGAATTCCCGACATAGAAAAAGCCATGACCGAAGGATTTTCAACAGCCAGCAGTACAGTGAGAGAGATGGGATTTGGTGCAGGTATGGGATTGCCCAACATGAAAAAAAATGCTGATGACCTGCAGGTGAGCAGTGAAGTAGGAAAAGGAACAACAGTGCAAATTACAATGTTTTTTCAAAAACCTGATAACGATAAATAAATCAACTCAACAGTGGACGGTAAATATTTCCATCATGCCTTAAAGTTCCGCAAGGATGTCTGTATCGGATGTTCGCACTGTATGAATGTGTGCCCCACCCAGGCCATTCGCATTCGTGGAGGAAAAGCCGAACTGAAAGACAATTTTTGTGTGGATTGTGGAAAATGTTACCGTGCATGTCCCGTTGGGGCCATCATTGTAGAACAGGATGATTTTAACCAGATTTTCAGGTACAAACAAAGGGTGGCACTGATTCCTTCCATATTACTGGCCCAGTTTCCTGAAGAGGTTTCTCTGACGCAGGTTTCCAGTGTGCTGATGGAACTGGGATTTACCCATGTATACGAAGTAGAGCATGGGGTAGAGGTACTGAAAGATTCTATGAATAAGCACATAGGCGAACATAAAGAATCCAGACCATTGATTTCTACTTTTTGCCCTGCCATTGTCAGGCTCATCCAGGTGAGATTTCCCACCCTTACCGATAATTTAATACTGCTTAAACCCGCCCTTGATATTGCCGCTTCCTACTACAGCAAAATGCTGCAGGACCAGGGACATGAGTCTGAGGACATCGGTATATTTTACATTACCCCGTGTGCTGCCAAGATTGCTGCAGTGAAAAGCCCTGTGGGACAGGAAGATTCGCCCATAACGGGTGTAATCAATATGGATTTTATCTTTAACAAGGTGTATACCGCCGTAAAACAAGGCTTTATCGGCAAGAATACCTGCCAGTTGCCCAGTCTCGACCCTTTAAAAGCCTCGGGCGTAATGTGGCCGGCTACCAGCGGAGAAGCCGCACATATGGCAGGACGTACCCTGGCGATTGATGAGATTAGCAATGTTATTGAGTTTCTGGAGCAACTGGAGAACGAAGAAAACCAGGGAATTGATTTTCTTGAGCTGCGTGCTTGTGATGAAAGTTGTGCCGGAGGAATTCTCACCAGCAGCAACAGGTTTTATACCGTTGAACGCATGAGGAAAAGAGCTGCAAGAGCGGACAGAAAGGAAAAAGAAAGAAATTACAGGTATGTCAATCCCGGTCCTATTGTAAAATACAGGGAATACCTTGAAGAGAGCATTTTTATCAGCAAGGTACAGCCTCGTTCTATGGATAAGCTGGATGAAGACATTTCGCAGGCCATGAAGAAGATGAAAAGAGTGCATGAACTCATGGAGTTGCTTCCATATGTGGATTGTGGAATATGTGGCTCGCCCAAATGCAGCTCTCTGGCAGAAGATATAGTGCAGGGGGAGGCAGAAATTATCCAGTGCATCTATGTCCAGAGGCGCATGGAACACCAGGGAGAAATGCCTGCAAAACAATCCCTTGAAATTATGCAAAAAATCTGGGGCAGGGAGAAGTTCGAAATTAAAGATAATGACTAAATAATCAGGAGATAATACAATGACAATTCAGCAATTAACAGAAAAATTAAACCTGAAGGTTTATGGCGGAGAAAAGGGGATGGAAAACGAGATTTCCGGGGGGTATGTGTCTGACCTGCTCAGCGATGTAATGGGAAATGCAGATTCCGGCGAGGTCTGGATAACACTGCAAACCCATAAAAACGTTATGGCCATCGCTTCATTGAAGGATTTGGCTGCCATCGTTCTGGTTAATAATCATCAGCCTGAAGAAGATACCCTGGCGCAGGCCAATGAAGAAGGAATTCCCTTGCTGGGAACCCCGTTAAGCACTTTTGAAGTTGCCGGCAAGCTCTATGAATTACTAAAGTAAAGATTATGCAGCAATACAGGGCCGATCTACATATTCATACCCTGCTGTCGCCTTGCGGGGATCTCGAAATGAGCCCTGCCAACATTGTTGAAGTTGCTGCGCAAAAGAAAATTGATATCCTGGGCATTGCCGATCACAATTCGACAAAACATGCTCTGCTCATAAAAAAACTGGCAGCTGAAAAAGGAATCTTTACCCTGTGTGGAGCAGAGGTTACCACCCGCGAAGAGGTTCACTGTCTGGCGTTCTTTGAAAATGTGGATGCACTTGCTCAGTTTCAGCAATACCTGGATGAGCACATTGCAAAGGTGAAAAATGATCCCAAATACTTTGGGCACCAGGTTGTGGTAGACGAAGAGGAGATGATTGTGGAGGAGGTTGACCATTTGTTGATATCGGCCATCAATCAGTCTGTCGAACAGGTTGAAAAGAAAGTACACCAGCTGGACGGATTGTTTATCCCGGCTCATATCGACCGGCCCAAGTACAGCCTTACCAGCCAGCTGGGTTTCGTTCCCCCTGATATCAAAGCCGATGCGCTGGAAATATCAAGGCATACAACCAGGGAGGAAGTATTGAAAAAGTTTCCCTACCTGAAGTCATTTACTTTTACCACCAGCTCTGACGCCCACTTTCCGGATGATATCGGAAAAAAAGTCTGCTTTTTTGAAATGGACGCTTTAAGCTTTCAGGAAATCAAAATGGCATTAAAAGGGGAGGATGGCAGAAGAGTGGTATTTGATTAGAGATATGTGAAAAGAGAAAAGTGAAAAGTCAATATAGAGTAGTAACCACCAATAATTAATAACTGATAACTAATAATTAACAGCTACAATGAAGGACATTTCGCTACATATACTCGACATTGCTCAGAATTCGGTGAGTGCACAGGCAAAAAATATCGTGATCGATATCCATGAGGATTCGGGCAAGGATAAGCTGAGTATTCTCATCCAGGATGATGGCAGAGGTATGGCACCGGAAATTGTGCAGCGGGTCACGGATCCTTTTTATACTACCCGCACCACGCGTAAAGTGGGGATGGGATTATCGCTCTTTAAGCAAAATGCACAACAAACCGGAGGAGATCTCACAGTTGAATCAGAACCCGGCAAAGGCACAATCATAAAAACACATTTTGTGCTCAGCCATCTCGACCGTCCGCCCCTGGGAGATATGCCCGGCGTAATGATGATACTGGTTGGAGGAACCACCGGCATAGAATGGTATTACAAGCACAGAGTAGATGACAAAGAATACGTGTTTGATACACGCGAAGTGAAAGAAGCCCTGGATGGAATGGAGATCAGCGAACCTTCGGTGATGAAATACCTGAAGGATATGATAAGGGAGAATTTGCAGGAGCTGAGAGTCTGACGGCTCTGCTGAAGCCTAACGACGGAAAGGATGAGGGATTGAAAAGTTGAAAGGTTACTAACAATTAAACACATCAACGACAAAACGATTAAACGAATAAATACATCAGCGAATAAATATAGATTCGATTACACTATAAATAATAAACACCAATTGTTCTTTTTTTTTACAAATAATTAATGGGAGATTAACAAATGACAAAGATTAAATCTTTAGCAGACTTGAAAAAGATGAAGCAGGAGCTTCAGTCTCAGGTTTCGCTCAGGGAAAAAAGCGATACCCCTGAGGGAAGAGTTATGGTAAGAGTAGGCATGGGTACCAGTGGTATTGCCTCCGGAGCCAAACAAATCATGGAATTCCTGATCGACGAAATGGACAAGAGAAACGTAGATGCGATTGTTTCTCAGACCGGCGATATGGGATACAGCTATGCTGAACCTACAGTAGAGGTTACCCTGCCTGGTCAGGAGCCTATTGTTTTTGGTGATGTGGATCAAAAGAAAGCTGATGACATCATCGAAAAATATATAAAAAACGGAGAATTGCTGGATGGCATTATCCCTGCGAATTACGAAACCATTGATAAAAATAAATCTTAGGAGGAATTAACGAATGGCAAAATACAAAATGCATATGCTGGTATGTGGTGGCACAGGGTGTCATGCTTCTGACAGCGACATGCTTTTCGAAAACTTGAAAAAAGAAGTACAGGACAACAACCTGGAAAATGATGTTCAGGTCATAGCAACAGGTTGCTTTGGATTCTGTGAAAAGGGACCCATTGTAAAAGTAATCCCTGACAATACTTTCTATGTGCAGGTAACCCCCAATGATGCCAAAGAAATTGTTGCAGAACACGCCATTAAAGGACGTGCTGTAAAGCGGTTGCTTTATACAGACCCTGTGAAAAAAGAGCAGATTCCTGACTCCAAACACATGGGTTTCTATAAAAAGCAATTGCGCATTGCTTTGCGCAACTGCGGTATGATTGACCCTGAAAACATCAATGAATACCTTGCTGCTGATGGTTATGAAGCCATGGGCAAAGTTCTTCTTGAAATGACTCCCGAAGAGACCATCAAAGAAGTAATGGATTCTGGTTTGCGCGGTCGTGGTGGCGGTGGATTCCCCACAGGCCTCAAATGGCAGATTGCCAGCAAGAACCATGCTGATCAAAAATATGTAGTATGTAATGCCGACGAAGGTGACCCCGGTGCTTTCATGGACCGCTCAATCCTGGAAGGTGACCCGCACTCTGTGCTGGAAGCCATGGTAATCAATGGTTACTGTATTGCTGCAACCAAAGGCCTTATATACATCCGGGCTGAATATCCCCTTGCCATCCATCGATTGAAAATTGCTATCGACCAGGCGCGTGAGTATGGACTTCTGGGTAAAGATATCCTGGGTTCTGGCTTCGACTTCGATGTTGAAATCCGCTACGGTGCAGGTGCTTTCGTTTGTGGCGAAGAAACAGCCCTTATCCACTCCATGGAAGGTGAGCGCGGTGAGCCCACTTTCAAGCCCCCGTTCCCCGCTCAAAGTGGTTACCAAGGCAAGCCCACCAACGTGAATAACGTGGAAACTTACGCCAATATTCCTGTTATTATTACCAAAGGAGCCAAGTGGTTTGCTTCCATCGGTACAGAAAAATCAAAAGGTACAAAAGTATTTGCCCTGGCAGGAAAAATCAACAACGTAGGTCTGATTGAAGTTCCCATGGGTATTACCCTGCGCGAAGTTATCTTCGAAATTGGTGGGGGTATCCAGGGCGGTAAAAAATTCAAGGCTGTCCAAACAGGCGGTCCTTCCGGTGGATGTCTTACTGAGAAGCACCTCGATACACCTATTGATTTTGATAACCTGCTGGCTGTTGGTTCCATGATGGGATCCGGTGGTATGATTGTTATGGATGAAGACGACTGTATGGTGGCTGTAGCCAAATTTTATCTTGAATTTACGGTTGAAGAATCCTGCGGTAAATGTTCACCCTGTCGTATTGGTAACAAGCGACTTCATGAGCAACTGGATATCATATCCAAAGGGAATGCCACAGAAAAAGACCTCGACAATCTGAAGAACCTGAGCAATGTAATCAAAGATACTTCTCTTTGTGGATTGGGGCAGACTTCTCCCAACCCGGTGCTTTCCACCATGGAGAATTTCTGGGATGAGTATCTGGCGCACGTAAACGAAAAGCGTTGCCCCTCAGGAGTTTGTAAAGATCTGATTCGCTACGAGGTTATTGCTGAAAACTGTGTCGGTTGTACTGCCTGTGCACGCAACTGCCCTGTAAACTGCATAGCCGGTGAAAGGAAACAGGTACATATCATTGACCAGTCACTCTGCATCAAGTGTGGTGCTTGCCTGGAAAAATGTAAGTTTAATGCAATCGCAGTTATTTAATTAACTAAAAACAGGAATTACTATAATGGAACTTATCAAATTAACAATAGATAACAGGACTGTTGAGGTTGAAAAAGGTACGACAATTTTCCTTGCAGCAAAACAACTGGATATTACCATTCCCACCCTTTGCTACATGAACCTTAAGGATCTCAATATAGAACATAAACCCGGTGGCTGCCGCATTTGTGTGGTGGAAGTAGAAGGCCGCCGTAACCTTGCGCCTGCCTGCGCTACCGAATGCTCCGAAGGCATGGTAGTAAAAACACACTCTGTGCGTGTACTCAATGCCAGAAGAACAGTTCTGGAGCTGATCATTTCCGATCACCCCTTCGACTGTCTGGTATGTGCCAAATCTGGTATGTGCGATTTGCAGGATATGGCCATCAAACTGGGTGTCAGAGATATTCCTTTCAAAGGGGAAAAATCAACCTACAAGCCCGACTTTTCTCCTGCCATTATCCGCGATATGGATAAATGTATTATGTGTCGTCGTTGCGAAACCATGTGCAACGATTTCCAGACTGTAGGGGTTCTTTCCGGAATTCACCGTGGGTTTGAAGCAGTTGTGGCTCCCGCTTTCGAACGCGATCTGGACCATAGTGAGTGTACCTATTGCGGACAGTGCGTGGCAGTATGCCCCACAGCAGCTCTCACCGAGGTTGACCACACCCTTCAGCTAATTAACGACTTGTCAGATCCGGCCAAAACCGTGGTGGTTCAAACAGCTCCCGCCGTTCGCGCTGCATTGGGCGAAGAGTTTGGCATGGAACCCGGAACCCTGGTTACCGGTAAAATGGTTGCAGCGTTGCGTCAGTTGGGCTTTAATTTTGTTTTCGATACCGACTTTGCTGCCGACCTTACCATCATGGAAGAAGGAACCGAATTGCTTGATCGTCTTACCCGCCATCTCAATGGTGATAAAGAAGTTAAGATGCCTATCCTTACTTCTTGCTGCCCTGGTTGGGTGAGCTTTTTCGAATATCACTATCCTGATTTGCTCGACGTTCCTTCAACTGCACGTTCACCTCAGCAAATGTTTGGCGCTATTGCCAAGACATATTTTGCTGAAAAGCAGCAATTGAACCGCAAAGAAATGATTGTGGTTTCCATCATGCCTTGTGTTGCCAAGAAGTATGAATGTACCCGCGAAGAATTTGCCACCGATGGCAATCCCGATGTGGACTACTCTATCTCCACACGCGAACTGGCAAAATTGATTAAGTCGGCTAATATTGATTTCAAGGCATTGCCTGATGAAGACTTCGACAAGCCCATGGGTGAATCAACAGGTGCGGCCGTAATTTTCGGTACTACCGGTGGTGTTATTGAAGCTGCTACCCGCACTGCTTACGAACTGCATACCGGAGAAGAACTTGAAAAAGTTGATTTTGAAGCCCTGCGTGGTTTTGAGGGAATTCGTTCTGCTACAGTTAACTTTAAAGGTGTGGATATTAATATTGGTATTGCTCATGGATTGGGGAATGCCCGTAAACTGCTCGACGATGTAAGAGCCGGCAAAAGTGACTACCATGCTATTGAGATAATGGCATGCCCCGGTGGTTGTATCGGTGGTGGTGGCCAACCCCTGCACCATGGCGACACTTCTATACTCAAGGCTCGTTCGAAAGCTATCTATGCTGAAGATGAAGGCAAAACTTTGCGCAAATCGCACCTCAATCCCGATATCATCAAATTATATGATGAATACCTGGGTAAACCCGGTAGCGAACTTGCCCACAAACTTCTGCATACGCACTATTTCGATAAGAAAACCAGGCAGATTTCAGTGGACTAATTTATCAAACCCGGTATGTCCGTAGAGACAAAATCTACGGATTTACCCAAGGTCTGGAGTAAATTTATTTCGTAACAAAAAAAATATCACATATAATGACTTCAGTAAAACTTAAATTAAAAGACAGTGATGTGCAAAAGCTTAAGGAGATTGCCCACTCGTTTAACAACGAAGCCGGCGAACTGATTAACGTTTTGCACAAGTCTCAGGAGCACTTCGGTTATCTTCCTGCAGAAGTGCAGGAAGTAGTAGCGGAAGAACTTAACATTCCCGTAGCCAAGGTTTATGGGGTAGTTACCTTCTATTCCTTCTTCACTATGCTCCCACGCGGACGCTATCCCATTTCCATCTGCACGGGAACGGCTTGTTATGTAAGAGGAGCCGAAAAAGTGCTGGACGAGTTCAAGCGCATTCTTAAAGTACCTGTTGGCGAAACTACTGCCGATGGGAAATTCTCTATCACTTGCCTGCGCTGCGTAGGTGCGTGTGGTCTTGCTCCTGTAGTGATGGTAGGCGACAAAACCTATGGTCGTGTTACTACCGACGGGGTGAAAGACATTCTTAAAGAATACGAGAACGAAGAGTAATCTTCGCCTTTGTATTGCTCCCATTGAGGGAACAGGTTTTCGCACCTGTTCCCTTTTTTTGTGAACGGGTGTCTCTAAGCTCGTCCGACCATCTCCGAGCTTGTGGTCAGACGACTTTCAGCTCGTCCGACCACTATTTTAGATTTAATGCTCTCGCAGAGCCGCAAGAGGCGCAGTTTTAAAAATCACTTGGTGGTTTTTGGTGGTGAGAAGCTACGGTTATTAGTGCTGAGCGGAATTTGCTGATCGTACGATGTGGAGCAATAAAACAAGGGAGTTTATTTGAAAAGAAAGGCCAGTTTTTCGCAAATCAAATGTTCTGAATTTTAAAACCTGCACTGCCCGAACTCCGCACCCTGCTCGCAGGGAGGGGCTGGGGGTGGGTCAAAAGAACCATAAACGAGCAGCGAATAGCGGAATTGCGAATAATTGTTTAATAAAACATCAAATAAGTTAAACAAAATACAGATTAAAGCTGTTTTCTGATTGTTCGCAAAATTATTCAAACCATCATTTAATACTTTTTTGATATGAAACAATTAGGCAATGCTACTTTTGAAAATTATGTAGGTCTTGAGCAAGGCCTCAGCGAAATGGCTTACCAGATGGTGGCTCATGTTCTGACTCTGGGCTATGCCGTGATGCTGGCCGCTTTGTTCTA
>JAABSE010000070.1 GCA_011390575.1 Sphingobacteriia bacterium | reverse complement strand
TTTCGACAATATCCCCGGGCGATTAATTCCATGCTGGTACAAACATGGCCTTTCGGCCGGAGTAGCTCTACGGGGCGGTTTTACATTGTCTGCAAAGGGGGAACTTATTACCCGTATCTTCGTATTACATATTAGGATTCGGGCACAGCAGGATTGAGGCTCCTTTTTTAAACTTCTGACCTTTTGCTATTAGTGTCAGAACCCTATGCGAATTAAATATTTTATTATGGATTTGGAAAAATTATCAGAACAGTTAAAACAGAGGATTATCGAAGACTGCGATATTTCGGTGCTTAATACAGATGGTTTTGATTTTTCGGATTGTACGATCAGAAATGTAGTGTTTTCGTCAGATGCACAACAAGAGAGATGTTTGAAAAATATCAACTTCAAGGGTGCCCAACTAGAAAATGTATCTTTTGAAAATGCTACGCTTGAAAACTGTAATTTTGATGCTTCCCGTCTTTCCAGAACCTCTTTCAAGAATTGTAAAATGGTAGCCTGCAGATTTCGCAATGCTACGCTCTATTGGAGCGATTTCAGATATTCGGAAATCAACCAGGTGACCCTGGAAGGAGCAAATATTGATTATTGCGATTTTTACAGGGCAATTTTTATGGGAGTAGGCATCTTTCGTAAGTCTCGGATAAGCAATAGCAGCCTGTATTACACTTACTTTGATGAAGGCTCTACCCTCCGCAAGGAGAATATTGCCGGTAATAAGATTTTGCAGCAGAACAAACATAATTACCGGAAATTTTTGATTGACTGGAATACCTATGGAACCGGAGTACGAAAGAACAATCAACAGAACAGCATATCCGACTGGAATCCCCAGAACTCGTTGAATGCACGTTTTGCCGATGCTGAAGATATTTACAAAAACCTGAATGGGCTTTGGATGAGCAAAGGGTTTCTTGGAGATGCCAACTGGGCTTACGTGCAGGGAAAACGAATGGAACGCCATCGTATGATTGCTGAATTGTTGCATGAAAAAAGCAACATCTTTCGCAAGTTGGGTATAGGTTTGGCGGCAGTGTCGAATCTTTTTCTGGATTTACTGTTTGGATATGGAGAAAGCATACGGAAAATGATTTTTACCTATATCCTTGTTGTTTTTGCTTTTGCTTATATATTTTATGCATCCTATGAAATCTCACTGCCTAATTATATTTATGCAATGGGGGTAAGCTTTAAAAATATGGTGGCCATGACACCTGATGAAGTTAAATCCATATCGCCCCTTATTGACTTTCTGAATGTTGTTCAAACAACCATAGGCATCCTGTTAACCGGAATATTTGGATTTATTTTGGGAAATAAAATAAGGAACCAGTAGTTGAAGCTGCAGGCAATCCTATGACCGGTTTGCACAACCCGGTGATAATGTCCTTCCGGACATGGTTTCCAGTGAAGGGGTAAAAATTATGGGATAACCTCTCCAATGCAAGGGGAAAGGCTAAGGCTGATTCTCTATTGAAGGAACTCCGTTTTAGGCCTGATACTTTGCGGGTGATGCATGCTGGTACGTACAGGCAATAAAAAAACGCTGATAATCATTTGATTATCAGCGTTTTCGCTTAGTCGGGGTGAGAAGACTCGAACTTCCGACCCCTTGCACCCCATGCAAGTGCGCTAGCCAACTGCGCCACACCCCGATTTTGCTTTGCAAAAGTAATGCTATTTTTTTATTTACAAAAAAACTTTTCAAAAATATGCCCCTACTTCCGTATTAATTGCCCTGGGCAGTTTTTAGTTGTTTGTTTTTCAGGCAGAAGGATAAAAAAATAAAATAAAATTTCAAAATTGCCCTCAGTTTGCAACTATACTAAAAGTGAGTTCAACTGACAATAATCCTGAATATGGTAATATTACTTAGTATCAATTACGTGAAACCCTGATTGCGCAACATTGTGTCTTTGATTATTTTTACTGCCACGAATTATCGATAATATTCGACTAATGGCGTTTTCTCTTTTTTAAATTATTTGGCAAATCAGAGGCCTCAAATGCATTTTTAATCAAACATGAAATACATTCTCCTGAGCGACAGAATTTGCAATTCAATAGGAGATCGATGAAATAACCACGATAAACATTTATGTACACACACGACGATGACTACCTGGAAAACATAATTTAATTATCGGGGATAAAGCCTGTTTGGATGTTTCATATGACCTGAAAAAACAATTTATAAATACAATGAAAAAACTTATAATAGCATCTGCAATACTCCTGAGTGGATTATGGATTGCCGGTGACCTTTTTGCCCAGGCACCCATGGGTAGAAAGAGCAATATGAAATTAAATTACAGGGGGTATATGCTGCAGAATCACCGATGGGAGGGAGGTTTCTCGCTGGGCGTGGCTAACTCCATGACAGACGTAGCTTCCAGTCAGGCGCAAACCCAGGCCGCTATGACCGATGTTTATTCCAGGGGGTTGTCTCCGGCTTTGTCTTTGTACACCCGGTATCGGTTCAACGATATTTTTGCCATCAGAGCCAATGGCGGTGCTATGATGATCAGAGGGAACGACCGCTGGTCTTCCGATTTGGACGTAGTCAACAGGGGGAGATCTTTTACCAATACAATTTTTGAAGTTTCTGCAGTTGGAGAGTTGTATATGCCCCGAAAAAAGAAGAATATCAAAAGTGAAATGAGTCTCAACAAAATGGATCTTTATCTCTTTGGAGGGATTTCTACATTTTACCATTCTCCGGAAATAAAAGGTGCTGTCATTGATGAATATGACCGCAGTATTCTTGAAGCTGATAATATTTACAGCAATTTACAGGTAGCTTTGCCATTGGGTGCAGGCATTCAATGGCTTATCTCCAATCGCTGGATTCTTGGAATGGATTTTAATTTCAGGTATACATTCTTTGACTATCTGGATGGATTCAGAAGGCCCTACAGTACCCGGAATGATTTTTTCTTTACCAGCAATATCCACTTTGGTTTTATCATCGACTCACAATCTCACCGACCCGGGAATTCTCCTGCCAGTCACGTTTTTACAAGGTAAGCCGGCAGTTATATTGAAAAGAAACCCGGAATCAGAAAGTTTCACTAACGTTGAACGTTTTCTGATTCCGGGTTTTTTAATGCACGGAAGATATATGCAATTGCTGCCTGTTATTCCTTACAATCCCGCGCTTTCCACAAAACATCTTCAGCACCTTTATCTTGTGCCAGTTTCCTGGCCAGAACGAAAAAGTAATCGGAAAGGCGGTTGATATACCTCACGATGATTTCGGGAATTTCTGCCTGTTCGGAAAGCAAAATAATGATTCTTTCCGCCCTGCGGCAAACAGTTCGTGCTACATGCGCATGGGAAGCAGTGATATGTCCGCCGGGCAGAATGAAGTTGTGCAAATCCGGAAGTGCTTCATTCATGGTGTCTATTTCCTGTTCCAGCAATGTTACATCACTTTCCTGCAGGCAGGGAAGCTGCATTACTGTCTTATTATGATCTTTGGCCAGCAGGGATTCAGCAATAAAAAGATTTTCCTGAATTTGCAACAGCACATCTTTATAATGCGGATCGATATCGTGGTCACGAATCAGCCCTACAAAAGAGTTCAGTTCATCTACTGTTCCATAGGCCTCTATCCTGATGTGATGTTTGGGCACCCGTGTGCCACCGATGAGCGATGTCTGGCCTTTGTCTCCTGTTTTTGTGTATATTTTCCAGTTGTCCATTGTGCAAATAGTTTGTGCAGATTTAGAAATTGTTGCCATTAACAACAACAGGGTTAAAATTATGGGTTGATATCCAGACCGCACTCACTGCTAAAAGCTATTAAGAGGCAGAATCAATCAACCTGGTTTTGTGAAACCGCAATTCTCTCCGGTTTCCTGGGATTGGGATTGATGGTATCAGATTCAACTTCTCCGTCGAGCAACCGGATGACACGATGTGCGTGCAAAGCGATATCCTCTTCGTGGGTAACCAGGATAATGGTGTTTCCGGCCCGGTGAATATCGTTAAAAAGGCTCATGATTTCAACGGAGGTTTTTGAATCGAGGTTACCAGTAGGTTCATCGGCCAGGATGATAGATGGTGTGTTGACCAGGGCTCTTGCCACGGCAACCCGCTGGCGTTGGCCTCCCGATAATTCGTTGGGTTTGTGATCAACCCTGTCTGACAATCCTACCTGATCCAGCACTTCCAGCGCTTTGTTGATTCTGTCTCCTTTTCCCACACCGGAATAAATCAGCGGCAAGGCTACATTGTCGAGTGCAGTGGAGCGGGGCAGAAGGTTGAAAGTCTGAAACACGAATCCGATTTCTTTGTTGCGGATTTCAGCCAGCTGGTTATCCACCATCTTACTTACATCCTGGTTGTTGAGAAAATAACTTCCTGAAGTAGGGCTGTCAAGACAACCCAGGATATTCATCAGGGTAGATTTTCCCGAGCCTGATGGTCCCATCAATGCCACATATTCATTTTTGTAAATCGATAATGTAACAGAGCGCAAAGCTTTTACGATTTCTGTGCCTACTTTATAATGCTTGGTGAGAGCCTCCAGCCGGATGAGTTCCTGTTGCATGTTTTAAAATTATTTGATTAAATATATGTTGCTATTTGCTGATGCCGAAGGTAAGAATTTTGAAAAAGAAAAAGAATTTCTGGGTTCAGAATCTTACCTTAAAATGCTCTTTGCTCAGCGAGGGGTTGAAAAAAACAAGCCCCATAAAAAAAAGATCCGCTGTAACGCTCACCTGTGGGTGACTTTTAATAGTATTCCATGCCTCCCACATTGACGATGACCATCTGATATCATCAACTATCAAAACGCCTTCCGGGCTTATATGTTTAACCAGAAATAAGAAATAGTTCAACACTGCAGGCCCATTGTGATTCCCATCCAGGAAAACCATGTCCCAGGGAGCGCAGCAACGGGCTATTTCGGGGAGTATATCTGAAAACTCTCCCCTGTGAAGCGTTACATTGGTACAGTTTAAATTGTTAAATACATCCCGGGCAATATCGGCTATGGCATCGGCACCTTCGAGGGTGTGTATGGTTCCTTCCTTCTTTACTGCCTCACTCAGGTAGGCAGTGGTAATGCCAAAGCTGGTTCCCATCTCAAGAATGTTTTTGCATTGAAAATACCCGGCGATACGATACATCAGCCTGGTATATTTTGGCGATTGCAAAGAGCTTTTGGCAATCTGACGGATACTTTTTGATGTCAATCCATCAGTTCGTATTGCATCTGAGTTGCGTGATCCTGCTCCCAAATCCTTGAAAGTAATGATTTGACGGTTTTTAATCAACCGGGACCTTTGGGATTCAATTTTATCAAAAATGCCCGAATCCTGACCGGCATAAAGACATTTGTCCAGAAAATCATACATAAACGGGCTGTGCACGCCATGACGACTGCTGGAGGTAAAATACCATGTCAGATATTCTTTCATCAACTTCAGATTGTTCATCGGGCTGGTAGTGAAAGTTATTGTTTGATTATCAGCGTCCTTAAGGTCTAAAAGCAATCCGGATTTCTGATGTATTCCGGCTCCAATTCCTGTGCGGGTATTGCTTCCGGGATTGTTTGCAAATTTAATTATATTTTGTTTTAATGCATGTAAAAACTGACTGAATAGCACTAAGCTCTCAGAAGTTTTTAGCCCTGTTGTTTTACAGGAACGTAATGTTAACAAAAAAATGATAAGTTTAAACATAAAACACCCATAGCGTTTGATAATTTTTTATTAATTTGCAAAGCATTTCAAAAATATGAGGGAATACAATTTGTGCCGGGCTGAAAGGCCCAACATTTTGAAAATCATTTAAAAGCAATCTTATACTTTATCAATGATTTTTAGCCAGCAAAAACCAGTGAATTGTTAAATTAAAATGCCACGAAAATGAATAAACTATTGCAGAGTATCGTGTTGGGATTGTTTGTGTTGACTGCTTCCCTGCAGGCTCAGGTAACTGACACAGTGCGTGTTGGCGAACAAAACAGAATGTTGGCCGAGAAACTGTACAACGAGGGGATTGAGTTTTATGAAAAAGGCAACTATGTTGATGCCATGCAAAGGTTCAACGATGCCATCAAAGAACGTCCCGACTTTTTTCAGGCCTATTACAACCGTGGAGTAGTAAGAGCGCAGATGAATAACCACAATGCTGCGATGGAGGATTTTAACCTGGTATTAAAGGAAATGCCGGACTTTGCCATGGCTTTTTTTGCCAGAGGTCTTTCTCATGTAGCTATGGGCAATGAACAGGAAGCATTAACAGATTTCTCCTTGGCCCTCTCGAAAAACAGCCGCATGTATCTGGCATATTACCATCGGGGAATATTGTATTTTCAGCAGGAATTGTATCCCAAAGCCATCGATGATTTCTCAGCTGCTATCAATATCAGGGCTGATTTTGCTTATGCTTACAACGACAGGGGAAGTGCTCATCGTCTTAGCGGGAATACCCAGGCTGCCATAGCGGATTATCAGCAAGCCGTATTTTTTGACAATACCATGTATTTTGCTTTCAATAACCTGGGAAGTTTGCGTATGGAGCTGGGGCAGAACCAGGAAGCCGTTGAGTTTTTTACTACCGCCATCCGGATTTCCAAGGATTACACCAAGGCAATGGTAAATCGTGCCATCGCTTACAATAGCCTGGGAAGAACTGAGGATGCCCTGACTGATATCAACAGGGTGATAGAACTGGAGCCCCAAAACTATGTAGCCTATACTGTAAGGGGCAACATTAAATACGCCCAAAATGATTTTGAAGGAGCAGCCACTGACCATACACAGGCAATAGCTGTCAATCCGCAATACGGTCCGGCTTATCTTAACAGGGGGATTGCCAAAGAGATGCTTCGCGATCCACAGGGTGCTGCCGAGGACTGGACCAAAGCATTGGAGCTTGGGATTCCCAGGGCAGCTGATTACCTTGAGCAATAAGATTATTGGTGGAAAAGAGTGTCTTTACGTGTAAAAAATATAAGTCATGGAGAAAACAGTTAAGTATAAAGTCTCAGTTCTTAAAAAGGAAAAAATGAATTCCGGGACATGGATAAAGATGATTATGGGTTTGATGTTTCTCACCCTGTTGTTGAATGTTCCGCAGGTAGCATTTGCCCAGAATAAGGAGTTTACCCGTTCCTATTTTCCTGATGATGCGAGCGGTTTGCGCGAGGCAAGACG
This sequence comes from Sphingobacteriia bacterium, assembly GCA_011390575.1. Lineage (GTDB taxonomy): Bacteria > Bacteroidota > Bacteroidia > Bacteroidales > UBA7960 > SKVR01. The sequence continues at coordinate 12,314 of JAABSE010000070.1, read as the reverse complement.
AAATTTGCGAGAAGGTGACAAACTCTACGAGCAGGGATGGGGCAATTTTGAGAAAGCGCTGGAATATTATCTGAAAGCACATGCTTTCAATCCTGACAATGCCATCCTTAACATGAGAATCGGAGAGTGTTATCTTTACACTCCTTACAAGGAACGTTCAGTGGATTTTCTGGAAAGAGCCGTTGAATTGAACGTGGGAACACTGGAAGTGTACTATTTGCTGGGGCTGGCGTATCAGCAAAACTATCGTTTTGACGAAGCCGTTGATCAGTTTCAGTTTTACCGACAGTCGCTCAGTCCGCAGGAAGCTATTCAGGAACGCGACCAGATTGAAAGAAGGCTGGCCGAATGCCGCCATGCCAAAGAAATGATTGCCAATCCCGTGAGGGTCTTCATTGATAATGCGGGCAACCGTATCAATACAGAATATGATGATTACAGCCCCTTGCTGTCACCCGATGGGAATACCATGTATTTTACCAGTCGTCGGCCCTTGGGACGAAACCCTAAGCAGGACAAGGTAGACCATAAGTTCTTCGAAAATGTCTACTTCACCCGTAAAAGCGGTGATGCCTGGCTGGCCGCCCTGCCCCTGGAAGGAAGAATCAATACCAAAACCCATGAAGCTACCGCCGGTATTTCTCCTGATGGCCAAACCCTGTATATTTATCGAGGCGATAAAGGGGGAGATCTTTTCTACAGCCGGAAAGATGATTCGGATTGGGACAAACTGCGCAGGCTCCCGCGGGACATTACATCAAAAGGAAACCAGGAAACCAGTATCGCATTTACTTCCGATAGTCGTCGTGTATTTTTTATCAGCGATCGCCCCGGTGGATTTGGCGGCAAAGATATCTGGACTGCAACACTGGATCAGAGAGGGCGATGGACTGAACCCACCAACCTGGGCTCTACTGTTAACAGTCCTTATGACGAAGAAAGTCTTTTCCTGGCTCCCGATGACGTAACCTTATATTTCAGCTCCCAGGGCCATAATACAATGGGTGGGTACGATGTTTTTAAAACGGTTTACCGCAATGGCAGATGGATACAGCCCGAAAATCTCGGACATCCTGTCAATACTCCCGGCGACGATCTTTTCTTTGTATTGACTCCTGATGGTAAGACTGCATACTATTCTACTATGATGCCGGGAGGTTTCGGGGGTAGTGATATTTATCAGATTACCTTCCTGGGTCCTGAGAAGGAACTTGAATCTCCCATACAGCAGGACTTTATTGCCAGCCAGGCCAGACCCCTGGAAAATAACCTTATGGAACAGCAAGTGGAAGTGGTTACTGTGCCGATGACATTGTTGAGAGGACGAATTCTGGATGATAAAGATAATGAACCCCTGCAGGCAACTATTGAGCTTTTTGATAACGAAACAGAAGAGTTGCTGGCACAATTTAATTCCAGTTCCGAAACAGGTGAGTATCTGATCTCTTTACCTGCCGGGAAAAATTATGCTATTGCAGTGCAGGCAGAAGACTATTTGTTCCACAGTGAAAATATCAATATCAGTGAATCTTCTGTTTCACGGGAGATTATCAATGATATAAGGTTGAAGAAAGTGGAAGTGGGGGAGAGTATTGTACTGAACAATATTTTCTTCGACACCGGCGCAGCAAGACTGAGGCCGGAATCTTATGCCGAGCTGGGTATACTCTATAAACTGATGGTCGAAAATCCCTCCTTGAAAATTGAGATTACAGGCCATACCGACAACGTAGGCTCTGCCGGGGTCAACCAGCGCCTTTCAGAAGAAAGAGCCAGAGCGGTAGTGGAGTTTCTCATTGAAAGGGGTGTCGACAGGGAGCGCCTGTCATACAGAGGCTATGGTTTTGATAAGCCCATTGCCACCAACGACACACCTGAAGGTCGGCAAATGAACCGAAGAACAGAATTCGAAATTGTAGAGAAATAATAAAAAAAAAGAGGCTGAAAAGCCTCTTTTTTTTATGAAATGGTTATCTGACGAGGGGGCTTTGGTTTAGCCTCTTCCTTTTTGGGGATGCTGATGTGCAATACCCCATCCTGATAACTGGCATTGATTTTTTCGCCATCAGCACTTTCGGGCAGGCTGAAGGATCTTTTAAATTTTCCGTAGACAAACTCTCTGCGCATAAATCTTCCTTCTTTCTCTTCCTTATCAGTAAAAGTTTTTTCAGAAGAAATGGTCAGCAGATTGTTGTCCAGGTCTATTTTAAAATCTTTTTTTCCCAGTCCCGGAGCTGCAACCTGAATCTGAAATCCGTCGTTGTCCTCCAGTACATTCACAGCGGGCATGCTGTATGAGCTCTGGTCCTCACCTAATCCGGTGCTGTAATCATCTCTGTTGAAGAATTCATTCCATAATGATGGCATCATTCTGCTTCTTAATGTTGGTAACATAGTTGTGTCCTCCTTATTTTTAGTTAAACTTACTTTTTATTAGAAACCGGTTGTTTTTAGTTTCTCCCTTTCAAATGATGTACCATTGATGATCTAATCAAAAACGGGTGCAAAAAAGACACAAAATAAGACATAATGGCATTTGTATTGGGTGCAATATGACAAAGTGGCGGCTTTATGTGTAATTTTAAATGAACCAGCCCATGACAATATCCTTGACACACACACGGATGATTATACAAAGTGGTTGGGGGTATAAGACGGGTAATGTGTGATGAGTGAGTTGATTGAATCCGGCTTTAGGGTCCTCAAAGAGGAATATGTAATAGCAAAATACGACGCGTAGCGCTGTAATTGTGGTAGAAATATGGATGTCCCGCCACCGGCGCAAAAGGCGCGTAGCGCTGGTATTATGGATTTCAGTAAAGGTTATGATGTTAAATATCAGTGTATTACCAATTATAAACAGATAAACCAAGCCATGACACTAACTATTCAAATGCGGATGATTATAATTTCACAACACAGCAAAATATACAATATGGATATTGCTGGTGATTTATCCCGCTTTTCGCGGGAGCTCTCCAGGCATGAGCGGGAACCGAATCAATCTAATTTTGAGCAGATGCAAAAGCTGCAGAATATTTTCGTATTTTCGTAAACAAATAAACAGTAACTGATGTTACAAAATGCGTGTTAGGTCTAAATCAATACGCAATATACCTATTTTATAAAGATTATTTGTCAGGTTTTAAATATCCGGTTTGACCGGATTTTTTATGTAAAATCTTTACACTCATGAGCACAGGATTATTTCTGCTTGTTTTATTACTTGTGGCTGCCATCGCCCCCTTTGCCAGAAAATACCTCGGTAATTATGCCGGTTGGGTATATGCCATCTGGCCTTTTACCGGTTTTTTGTATTATCTGAGTCTTCTTCCGGCAGTAAACGAAGGGCTGATTATTACAGAAAGCTTTGAATGGATGCCGGCACTGGGAATTGAGTTCAGCTTTTATGTTGACGGATTCAGCATGTTGTTCAGCTTACTGGTGCTGGGAATCGGTACCTTTATTCTGGTTTACGCCGGTTACTATATGCGGCCTTATCCCATGAAAGGTCGTTTTCTGGGGTATCTGCTTTTGTTTATGACCGCTATGCAGGGGATTGTGGTTTCCGGAAACCTGATTACCATGTTTGTGTTCTGGGAGTTGACCAGTGTAAGTTCTTACCTGCTTATCGGGTACTGGCATGAAAAGCCCGAAGCCCGAGCATCAGCTTTGCAGGCATTGCTCATTACCGGTTTCGGGGGGCTGGCCCTTTTAGGGGGATTTGTTTTGCTGGCTATACCCTACGGAACCTATGATTTGGCCTACATCCTTTCTGAGCCTGATATCATCAAGGACAGCAATCTATATCTTCCGGCGCTCATACTAATTCTTCTGGGAGCATTTACCAAGTCGGCCCAGTTTCCTTTTCATTTCTGGTTGCCCGGAGCCATGACTGCTCCATCGCCCGTTAGTGCTTATCTGCACTCAGCTACTATGGTGAAAGCAGGTGTATTTGTTCTTGCCCGTTTTAATCCTGTGCTGGGAGGCACCGAAGTTTGGACATACACGCTTACCATTGTGGGGGTAACGACCATGTTTGTTGGAGCCTGGATTAGCATAACACAGGTGGATTTGAAAAAAATCCTTGCCTATACCACGGTAAGTGCATTAGGAACGCTTGTTTTATTGATAGGCACGGGTACTGAATATGCTATCAACGCAGCCATCATTTTCTTGCTGGTGCATGCCTTGTACAAAGGAACCCTGTTTATGATGGCAGGCAATATTGAGAAAAAAACCGGTACGCGTGATATCCGGGAGTTGGGTGGTTTGTTTAAATACATGCCTTTCGCAGCGGTTGTAATGATAATGGCCCTGGTTTCCATGGCGGGTGTTCCTCCCATGCTGGGGTTTCTGGGAAAAGAATTGATTTATGAAGCCAGTGCGGCGGCACCCAAAGCATTCTGGATTATCCTTCCCCTCGGATTCATGACCAATGTTATCATGGTATTTTTGTCCCTGAGGCTGGCCATAGATATTTTCTGGGGAAAAGAACCCAAATATGGCAAGATTCCTGCCGAGCCTTCGCTTCCTCTGATTCTGGGTCCGTTTTTCCTGGTACTGGTAAGTTTTGTGTTGGGACTTTTTCCCTCTACCATGGCCAACCCCCTCACTTCAAAAGCCATTACCGCCATCAGTCCGTTGCATGACGCCATGGTGCTGAAGCTCTGGCACGGTTTTAACCTGGTGCTGGCTCTCAGTGCATTTACCTTGTTGAGTGGTTATCTGATGTTTCGTTTCAGGCACACATTGCTCCTTTCTGTAGATAAAGTAAATATCCGCTATTTCCGGAAAGAATTTACCCGGTATTTCTTCAGCATGATAGATAATTTCCTGGTATTTACCAAGTTGAAAACCAAGACATTGCAGCATGGTTACCATCGGTTCTACCTGATGACGCTGTTTATTTTTGCTTCCATACTGGTATGGGTCATGATCTGGAGAGCTGATCCCATCATGCTGGAGCTTAACTTTTCCGATATGCCGCTCAATCTCATTGCTGTTGTGATTCTTATTATTGCTGCAACGCTGTCGGCTGTGGTATCCAGCTCCAGAATTATCGCCTTGATATCTATGGGGGTTATCGGGTTTGGTATTACCATTATTTTTATTGCCTATAGTGGAGTAGATCTGGCCATCACCATGATTATGGTAGAAACACTGCTGGTAATCCTTGCCATGACAGTGGTGTACCATCTGCCTACATACAAAAACTTCTCCTCCACGGGAGCCCGTATGCGCGATGCACTGGTGGCCACGCTGGTGGGTACCTTCTTTATGGTGCTGGTCCTGCAGGCAGGAACCTCTTCCCTGGAAACTCCTATCAGTGAATATTTCAAGGAAACAAGCTATTCAGTGGCCTATGGCCGTAATATTGTGAATGTTATCCTGGTGGATTACAGGGCCCTGGATACCCTGGGCGAAATTACCGTAATTTCTATCGCTGCCCTGGGAATTTATGCCATGATGAAACTTGGGAAAAAATAAAATCAAAACAATGGAATCAATCATTTTACAAATTGCTGCCCGTCATATGCGGCCCCTGCTTATCGGGTTGTCGCTGATAGTGCTCTATCGCGGGCACAACGAGCCTGGCGGAGGATTTATCGGAGGGCTGATGTTTGGGGCTGCCTATATTTTGTATGCTATGGCCTTTGGGGTTGACAGAACCCAGAAAAGTATTTTCTTCAACCCCATCAATCTTACTGCCGTTGGGCTTTTTATTGCACTTATCAGCGGGATGCCGGCCCTTTTGCTGGGCGACAGTTTTATGACCGGTGAATGGTACACCTTCTTTCAGGGGACGCTGATGGAATTGAAACTGGGAACACCTCTCCTTTTTGACGTGGGTGTATATTTAACTGTGGCTGGAATGCTTATGTTGGTTATGTTTTCATTAATGGAGGAATAAGTTATGCTTTTACTGCTTGCGATTCTTGTAGGTGTTTTGTACGGAGCTGCAGTTTATCTGTTGTTGCGCAGAAACATCTTTAAACTGATTCTGGGACTGATATTTCTGGGGCACGCCACCAACATGTTAATCTTTGTTGCCGGTGGTCTTACCAGTGGCCGGCCAGCTTTTTTGCGGGGGGTACAGGATGAAACCATAGGGATGTCCGACCCGCTGCCTCAGGCGCTGATTCTTACGGCAATTGTTATCGGACTTGGAGTAACAGCCTTTGCCCTGACCCTGGTGTATCGCTTTTATAAAGTAACCAAAACTGTTGATTTCGACGAACTCTCTGAAAACGAATAACTATGATACTGGTACTACCGATTATATTGCCTTTGCTTTTCATGGTGGTGTTAATTTTCACCCGCCGCTGGCTCGCTTTTCAGCAGGGATTCAGCATTTTTGCAAGCATCATGCTTACCTTTGTCAGCTTTCTGATCCTTACCGATGTACAACAAAACGGCATTCTGGCCATTCAACCGGGCTCCTGGGATGCTCCTTTTGGTATCACCCTGGTGGCCGACCTGTTTTCTGCCATCATGATGATCACTACCTCTTTCGTGGCTGTCATCATTATGATATACTCCCCGGGATTTATTGACAAGGAGCGCCAAACCGCAGGATACTACCCGCTGGTATTTGGTTTGCTCATGGGGGTGAACGGCGCCTTCATTACCGGTGACCTTTTCAATATGTATGTATGGTACGAAGTAATGCTTACTTCTTCCTTCGTTTTGATTGCACTGGGAGGCAGTGCCGAACAGCTCAGAGGTTCCATCAAATATGTAACCATCAACTTCGTGGCTTCCATCTTCTTTGTGTCTGCCATCGGAATTCTCTACGGACAGGTAGGCACACTCAATATGGCCGACCTGGCAGCGAAAATGCGTACCTGGGACGAACCCATGTATGTCAACAGTGCCCTTATGCTGTTCTTTATTGCTTTTAGTATCAAATCTGCGCTGGTGCCTTTTTTCTTCTGGCTGCCCGCTTCCTATCACACGCCACCCATGGCTATTACGGCATTGTTTGCCGGTACGCTTACCAAGGTGGGCGTGTATACCCTGTTCAGGTTCTACAGCCTCTTTGTGGTTTTCGATCAGCAGTTCTGGATGTATTTTATCCTTACACTGGCCGGACTAACCATGTTTATAGGCGTATTGATGGCAGCTTCGCAGTTTGATATCAGGAAAATTCTTTCCTTTCATATCATCAGCCAGGTGGGATACATGGTCATGGGGCTGGGAATTTTTACCGTAGGCGGAATTGCCGGAGCCATCTATTTTACTGTGCACAACATGTTGTCCAAAACCAATACCTTCCTGGCAGGCGGTCTGGTATACCAGCGTTCAGGAAGTTATGACCTCAAATACCTGGGCGGACTTTACAAAGCAAAACCATTCCTGGCGCTGTTGTTCTTTATTCCTGCGTTGTCACTGGCCGGTATTCCGCCCTTGCCAGGGTTTTTCGGGAAATTCTTTCTGATTAAAGGAGGATTCGAGGCACAACAGTATTTTATAACGGCTGTGGCTATCTTAACCGGATTGTTTACCCTGTTCTCCATGGTGAAAATCTGGAACGAGGCCTACTGGAAAAAAGAACCTGAGGAGGTGAAGGAAAAAGGGAAAGTGCATCCATCAGCCTTGCTGGCCACATCTTTGCTGGCTGCTGCAGTAATACTTATGGGGATATTTGCCGGGCCGGTTATTGATGTTTGCCTGCAGGCAGGGGAGCAGATTGTAAACCCCGAAATGTATATCAATGCCGTTTTGAAAAGATAATGAAGGTTTCTGAAGTAAAAAACCATAATTTTTGAAATATGAAGATGATTTTTAATTTTCTGCTACGGGTATTCAGGTTCATTATTTTTGTGTTTTACTACCTGAAAGAGCTCATTGTTTCAAGCCTTTACGTGGCATGGGATATCATAACACCCAAAGACCTTATGAAACCCGGCATTGTGGAGGTGCCCGTTGACCTGAAATCGGAAACGGCCATCATCGCTTTTGCCAATCTCATTTCCATGACCCCCGGCAGTCTTACCATGGATATGAGTCCTGATAAGAAAAAGATCTACATTCATGCAATGTACCTGCATGATAAGCAGAAGTTTATTGATAAGATGAAAAACGAACTGGAGCACAAGATTCGCCAGATATTCGATTGAGTTCCGTCTTTCACTATTGCTATTACAAACAACAAAAGAATCGTCCAGAAAAAAAATATACCATGGAATTTGCAGCATCACCGGTATTGACTTACGCCATTTACTTCAGCTTTTTTGCTCTGACTATCAGTTTGTTTATGGGCTTGTACAGGCTGCTCACCGGACCCACCCTGCCCGACAGGATAGTGGTGATGGACCTGGTGGCTTCAGTGTCTATAGGCTTGATAATAAATTATATAATGGCTACGGGCCAGACTGTATTTTTAAACGTGGCAGTGGCCATTGCACTGCTGGTTTTTATGGGTAATATTGCCTTTGCCAAATACTTAATCAGGAGGATAGAAAAATGATTATAGAGTGGATAGCAGCTTTTTTTCTCGTTTCGGGTTCCTTGTTTATGCTCGTTGCAGCCATCGGTGTGGTGAAGCTATCGGATGTTTATATGCGGATGCATGCTATTACCAAGGCAGCATCACTGGGTGCCATTCTGATGCTTGCGGCGGTTTCGCTTATTTATATTGAATGGCTCGTTTGGGTTGAAGCCCTTATGGTTGTGGTGTTTATCATTATAACGGCACCCGTTGCCTCTCATATGATTGCCAAGGCTGCTCACATAACCAAAATGCCTAAAGGACCAGGCTACATCATGGATGAACTGGAAGAGGCAGATAATACATTTCCCGAAGAAGAAAAACAATAAACGAAAAGGAAAACTTTACTGCTCCGCAATTGCCGGCTTTGACCAGGAGATATTGTGAGAGCATTCAAAAACAGCCCATCACGCCAGTTTTACCCAGCTGACGGCGCGGTCAAATTCCAGCCCAAGCTTCTGAAGCAGGCTGATCGATTGCTTGTTTTGGGGCTCCACGTTTACGAAAACGGGCTTCTGCTCCTCCTGTTTGGCTCTGATGAGGGTACGGAAAATGGCCTCGCCAATCCCTTTCCCCCGGTATTCCGACATCACATTCAAAAAACCAAGTGAACCATCATCATGGGTGAGGCCCCATCCAACCAATTTGTCATCCAGCCAGATACCGGCGGAAATATCCCTGGCAAGGCGATCAGAAATATACAATTCCGACGTGTAGTCTTTGTAAGCAGAGTTCTGGTAAATGTATCCCACATGCGATTGATCCAGGGGACCGGAAGTTTTCTCTGAGGGTTCCAACTCAATTCCTTCGGGCAGGTAATAGCGGTTGGTAAGCAACTTCCATTCTATCCGGTGGTTTCGCGTTAGCTGGGGAATCATCCACTCTTCCACATTGGCAAAATAGAGGGTTTCAAACGCGAATTTTTCCAGCAATGTATCAAAATCATTGGGTTCGGGTACCGACAGGTAGGCCCAGGTATAGTCGCTGGTGCCGGTGAGTATCAGCGATTTGTTGTAGACGATGTGCTTGTCCAGGGGATAATTCTCGAAAAATCCCAGCACTGGCAGGTTGGATATGGGGTTGGATTGCAAATGGTTCAGCAAATCTGCTTGCATAGTAAGCTGTTTTTTATGATTAAAAGTAAATACTTTACCCTATAATAACAACAGCCTGTACCGAAAAATTATAAACTTTTGTCAATAACATCCACAAGGATGTGGCAGGCTTCCACAATTTGCTCTTTGGTAATGATCAGGGGAGGGGCAATGCGCAGACAATGAGGGGCAAACAAAAACCAGTCGGTGACAATGCCTTTTTCGATAAGCAGGTCAATAACTTTCTTGTTTTTTTCAAAGCTTTCAAATTCTACCGCCAGCATCAGACCCTTGCCACGGATGGATTTGATTTTGGGGTGCTGGAGGTTCTGGCGGATCACTTCCTCCATTTTTGCGGCATTTTGCCACAGTTGCTGGCTGATGATGATTTCCAGGTTGGCTTTGGCGGCGGCTGCACAAACCGCGTTGCCTCCAAAGGTAGAGATATGTCCCAGTACAGGGTTGTGGGTAAGGGATTGCATGATTTCGCGCGACGCCACAAACGCACCGATGGGCAAACCACCACCCAGCCCTTTGGCCAACGTGATGATATCGGGTGTTACCCCGTAATGCTCAAAAGCCCAGAGTTTGCCTGTGCGGCCACATCCGGCCTGAATCTCGTCCATGATGAGCAGCGCACCCTTTTCTTTACAAACCTGCTGCAATTCTAACAGGAATCCGGGGCCGGGAACCACCGCACCGGCTTCGCCCTGGATGGTTTCAATCAACACGCAGGCGGTGTTTTCACTGATCTGGCTGAGCTGCTTACGGTTGTTGTATTCCAGGAACCTGACATCCGGCAGCAACGGACGGAAAGCATTCTTCATCTGTTCATCGCCCATCACGCTCAAAGAGCCATGGGTACTGCCATGGTAGGCATTTTTGAAAGCCACAATTTCGGTTCTGCCCGTATGGCGTTTGGCCAGCTTGATGGCCCCTTCGATGGCTTCGCTGCCCGAATTGACAAAATAGACATTGTCCAGGTGTTCGGGAAGGTAGCTGGTAATCAGATGCGCCAGTTCCACCTGCGGACTTTGCACAAACTCACCATACACCATCAGGTGCATGTAGGTTTCGGCCTGTTTTTGCACCGCCTGTACCACTTTGGGATGGCAGTGTCCCACATTGCTCACCGAGATGCCCGAGATCAGATCCAGGTAGCGTTTTCCATCCGGGCCATACATGTATACCCCTTCGGCACGTTCAATCTCAATGGCAAGGGGCGCCTCTGATGTTTGCCCCAGAAAATTAAAAAAAAGCTGGCGGTTGTTCATGGTTGTTCTGTTTTGCTGTGAAAGTGCAAAAGTAGGGAAAATCCGACGATATGTCATATCCGGGGCTTAGCGGAGTTTGCAATTCCGCTTCCCACTCATTGCTGCCATTGACGTGGCCGTGCTTAGCGGAATTTGTAATTCCGCTTTCTGCTCATTGCCACCGGTGACGGGGCCACTTCCAGTGACCCCGCCACTAAACTCTTCTCTGTGGTCTGACGACTTTCAGCTCGTCTGACCGCTAATCTCTTCACCCGTGGTCTGACGACTTCCAGTTCGTCTGACCACTAACGCTGGAAAATTCCTCTCGCAAAGCCGCGGAGACGCAGTTTGAAAAATCACGGGGTGATTTTTGTGTTCCCTGACTTGTCTGTCTTGGGTTGCCGGGGTTGGTGCGAAGCTGAGTGGAATTTGCAATTCTAACCGGGGCTGAGCGGAATTTGCAATTCCGCTTCCCTCTCATTGCTGCTGGTGACGGGGCCACTTTCAGTGACCCCGCCACTAAACTCTTCTCTGTGGTCTGACAACTTTCAGCTCGTCCGACCACTAACCCGGGCTTAGCGGAATTTGTAATTCCGATTTCTGCTGTGGTTTTTTTTGACACTTGACCCACCCTGTCCTTCGGACATCCCTCCCTACAGGCAGGGAGGGAGACGCACGGTCCAAACTCTCGGAGCTTGATAAATACCGAAATTTTTCCAGTTGCCCGTTCTGAGCGTAATTTCTTTGTTTGGTGGCGACTTCGGTTTGCCTCCGGACTAAAATGATGCACAACATCAGGGGATCCTTCGCTGCGCTCAGGATGACAGGGGGTCGTGATAGCGCCTGTCACCCTGAGCGGACGTTTTTAATGAAAAAAAAGTTACCATTAACACTACCCGGCATTAACGGCACTGTCTTTCGTATTACTAATGAGCGAAGGGTCCAGTGAGTGTTACCACCGCTTGTTATTGAATGTGATGGGGCCACTTCCGGATAATTCCTGCACTGCCGTGCGGGCCTACCCGGTGGTCCGACGACTTCCGGCTCGTCCGACCACTAACGTTGACGTTAACGATTACCTCGCACCATGCAACCTTTGCTGTCGTTGCGATGCCACCAAACGATTCCCATTGCATGGAGGTTTGTGCGCATCGCTTTTTTTAGGGTTGCCTCTTTGTGCTACCATAATTTCGGCGCTCATGCGCCTTTTGCAATGACGGCACTGTCTTTTGGATTAGCAAGGAGCGAAGGGTCCCGTGAGTGTTACCACCGCTGGTTATTGAATGTGATGGGGCCACTTCCGGATAATGCCCGCACTGCCGTGCGGGCCTACCCGGTGGTCCGACGACTTCCAGCTCGTCCGACCACTAACGTTGACGTTAACGATTACCTCGCACCATGCAACCTTTGTTGCCGTTGCGATGCCACCAAACGATTCCCATTGCATGGAGGTTTGTGCGCATCGCTTTTTTT
>JAABSE010000006.1 GCA_011390575.1 Sphingobacteriia bacterium | reverse complement strand
AGCGGCAGGCACTATGTAAAGACGTGCCTGCACGGCACGTCTCCAAATGCCCCCACGCATAGAGTGTAGAGACGCGCATAAAGGCGCGTCTCCAATGATTTGTTTGATGCTGGTGAGGGTATGACTACAGTTCATGCCCTCACTAAAATGGTGGAGATGAATGGTATTCGGATTGAAAATTTAAATGGTATTCGGAGCGGAATTGCAAATTCCGCTCAGCCTAAGAGAGAATTACGCTCAAGGTCATTAGCGTTGCAAATAGTGGCGGGGTCACTGGAAGTGGCCCCGTCACTTTCATCAACCACCTATAAGCGAACGGCAGGAAATGGTTTCTTACTTCGGTTTGTGTTTCCCTGGGCTCCTCTCCGGCAAACCTTTGGATGGAGGGTTTTTCTTCTTCTACTCCCCGAGGGGGGTCAACTCTTTCCCTGACAGTAAGTTTTTCCAGCTCTACCACTGTAGGGTTGATTTCCTGTCCGCTGATAAAAAAGTTTACCAGCAATAATGAAAAGAAAAATAATATGTACTTCATATTGGACGTGTTTTTTTGTTTTATGCGTGAAAAACAGTTGATTTTCATGGCCAGACCCCGGCAAAAGCCTGCTGCCAAAGCTTTAGCAATTTAAGACTTATGCTGTAAAGTGTCATGTCATCCTGTTACACTCCCCATATCATCAGAAAAAAGAAAGCCTGCAGCATCCTATACATACAGGCTTTCTGATTTGTTGAAAGTTTTAGGGAAACATTAGTCTCTTGCTATGATGAGTCTGTTTCCGTAGACATTGTTATTGATTTTGATCTCATAGAAGTACATTCCTTCTTTGAGAATACTACCATCGTGTCCCTGTCCTCTCCAGCGATATTCATTCTTTCCGGCAGGATACAACCTGTTTTCAACGGAATATACTATTCTTCCGCTACTGTCGTAGAAGGTGAGTGTAACCGGACTGTCCTGCACCAGCGCAAATACAATATGGGTGTACTCTGTAAAAGGATTGGGATAGCAAAATGCTTCTGCCAGATAAGGATTGATAAGGCTTCCGGCGTGGGTATCATCCACATCCATTGTAATTTCCACGGCAATATTCTCATCCACTACCGCAAAGTCACCGGTGTAGGGGAAGAAACCTTCAGCCTCTGCTGTATAATCATAGTCACCGGCCACAAGATTCACACTTGCCAGTCCGTTTTGGTCAGTATATACCACCACAGCACCGGGTTCAATCGCAATAGCCGCATTGGTTACAGGGGCAGCCGGGGTTTCGTTGCTGGTAACAATAAAAGTAACCGTATATTCCAAATCAGTAGACTCAAGTTCTACTTCCACAGTGATATCCTCATCTACCACCACAAAAAAGCTGCTTTCGGGGGCATAGCCGGCTTTGGTAACTGTGAAAGGATAGGTTCCGGCAAACAGTTCGATGGTTGCAATACCGGCTGCATCCGTAACAAGGTTTACATCTTCGGCCGGAACATAGATATTGGCATCTTCCAGGGGATTACCGGCTTCATCTTTCACTTCAAAGGTTACATTATACAATATGGGGTCGCCGCTGGGACCGCCGGAAAGAGCTGCCAGCCAGCCGTTTCGTGCTCCGGCAATTACCTCTACGGTTCCGTTTCCATCCACATCGGGTACATAACCCATGGCATCTACTGCTGCCGGCATGGCAACCTCCTTTAGAATAGTTCCATCGCTGCCATCCAGGAAATAGACAAAATTGTTGTTAAACAAGGTTCCAATGGCAATTTCATTGATCCCATCTCCGGTAATATCGCGCAGGATGGCCACATTCCATGACTGATCGGCAAGGGGTGTACTCCATATGAGCTGACCATCCTGTCCGGATATGGCCACTGCATTGAGAACACTGGAATAACCGGGAACGATATCGGTAAACCCATCGTTATTCAGGTCACCCGCTGCCCAGAAATCTACAATACTTGAATTGCCGAGCGAAGCGGAATGCTCCACGTTGCCATTGGTAACATCCATCAGGTAGTACATGCCTCCAAAAGCACCTGCAATCACATCAGGAATACCGTTGCCTGTAATATCGCTCAATTGCTCCAGCGCCCATACAGAGCTGCCGGCAGTGGTGAATTCCCACTCAATATTTCCATTGGCACCGTTGATGCCAAATACTTTTCCTTCATTGGCAGCACTTGAAGCACCTGCTACCACATCAGGAATACCATCATCCGTAAAGTCTTCTACTGCCAGCACGGCAAATCCTGCGCCGTTGAGGGGAGTTTGCCAGATAATATCTCCGGTTTCACCATCCAGGCAGAATACTCTTTTGGGTCCTGCCCCCTGGGTATCATCGCCGGTAGCTGCCAATACATCCATAAATCCGTTTCCGTTATAGTCGTACTTCACGTCTATCATGTAAACCCAACCCCCCATTCCATACAAATTGGTTTCGAAACGCCAGAGAACTTCACCAGTAACTGAGGACAAAGCTGTTACCGCTCTGTCGCCATAGGCAGTACCCACAAAAATATCGGGCATTCCGTCATCATTGATGTCACTCCCCAGGGCCATGGCTTTGGGATATTCCACTACACCCAGCAGTGTTTCCCATATGATATCTGCTTCATTGGAGGATGCACCATTGTAAGCCCGGATATAGTTGTCACGGGAGCCCACCAAAACATCCTGAAAACCGTCTTCATTGAGGTCAGGGATATTCATGATTGCCCGGGCCTGTGTGCTGGTTCCGGGAACCTGATACTCCCAGATTAGATCACCGATATCAAAATTTTGTTCCTCTGAAATGCCTGCCAGGGGAATGGTAACCGGTGATTGCATACCATTAAACACCACAGAAGCTTCTGCATCAATTTCACCGGTTATTTCAGGCTGAAACCACAAGGGAAGCTCCACACTTTCAACCGGAGCCAGGGTAATGGGAAATTCAACCTGGTATCCAAACCAGAAATAATCCGCACTTAAATCAATGGAGGAAATCTCTAAGGTTTCATCTCCCATATTTTTGAGGAAGAGGTATTCTTTGCTTGAAGAATTAAACCGTACCACCCCAAAATCTATCTGATCCTGATCAGTGTAAAGCCATGGGCCGGACTCAAGTCCTGTGCCATTAAGGGTAATGGAGGTTGCCGGATCAGAAGGGTCGTTGGAATGCAAAATAGCGGTAATCTCATATTCGCCCAAAACGGTTGGAGCAAAAGTAACTTCAATGGTATAACTCTCGCCGGGAGCAATTTCAATGGGAAAAGTCTCATCCACGGAAAAAGGTACGTCTTCCGGAAAGTTCATATCTTCGAGGAACAGCTGCCCGTCACCAGTATTCTGAACTACCATATTCCAGGTGCCGGTATTATTGATGGTGACATTACCAAAATCAAATGCCGTGGGTACTGAAATATCAGGAGTACCACTTCCCCCCAGGTTTACTTTATACAAAAAGCTATCACCGTTGGATTCGCGGGAAACATACCACAGGTAAGTTCCATCGTGAACAACTCCTGAGGTCCTGTAATTGGAGCCGGGATAGGTGGCAATCAGCGTACCATCCAGTTGTAATTTGTGTAACTGTGAAGCGTTGTAATCTGCAATCCAGATTACTGTGTCGTGGCGTGCCACGTCCCATGGCTGGTCGGTAGGAGGTGTAAAACTGCTTACCTCTTCCCACTCATCATTGTCTCCTTCGGTGAGATGATAAATGGTTCCCGGGTCGGGATAGTAGGTGGCTACCCAGAAATCACCCTGGTCATAAGCAATTCCAGACATATACGTATCCGGCAGGTCAAATTGTCCGACTATCTCTCCCTGATCATTTATTTTATGCGCCCAGGCAGGCAAGGAAGCAGAACCCCGATCAATAGACCACAGGAATTCGCCATCCCACGTAAGCCCAAACGACTGGCCAATGGGTGCGGTGACGTAAAGCTCATTAGTCCCGGCAGAAGGGTCAAAGCGATAAATAAACTGCCCCTCATTGCCGCCATAGGAACCAATATAGATGTACTCTCCATCCCACGCAAGGCCTGAAGCATGGGAATTAACCGGGTAAATGGACTCTATGGTCCATTGTCCGTCTCCATTTTCAAGGGTACCACTAACCATAGAAAAGCTGTTGGTGGTCAAACCTGTCCACAGCAAAAATGTTAACACAAAAAATAAGTATTTTTTTCCCATAATACATGTGTGTTTTTTGGCATCATCAGCCCCGGAAGCTCATTGGAACGCCCCGTAAATAATGCTACCAGTGGTTTAATTTGAAAGTTTTGGTTTAGTTTTGTATTCGTAATGACCTGAAAACCTGATACTACAAAAATTTTCCGCTCAAATATAACAAATATTAGCGATTTTCCCCGATATTTCACAATAAGGGTTAAATGGTATTTTTTAACGGACAATATAAGTGGTGGCACTGAGAAGTATAGCCAGACTCACCTTAAGGCAAATAATAGGGAAAAAGTTTGTATTTCCTGTAGTATGCTTTTTTTTGGTGGGCTGGAACCCTACTTACCGCATTTCTCTCTCCTGGCTTACCAGCCCTTCGCGGATGGCATATTTGATCAGCCCAACGATGGTTTTGGTTTTGGTTTTGGTGAAAATATTCCTGCGATGGGTTTCTACGGTCCGCTCGCTGATAAAGAGTTTTTCTGCAATCTCACTGTTGTTGTATTCCTTCGCTACAAGGTTGAGAATCTCCTTTTCACGGTTGGTCAGGGTGGCGGGAGTATTGCCGGACGACACTTTCATGTGGTCAGTACTATTCAGGTTTTCCATCATCAGGGCCTGCACATCTCTTCCCAGGTATTTTCCCTTGTCGGCAACCACTCTGATGGCTTCCAGCACTTCGTTCATATTGGTGCGTTTCAGGATATAGCCCGATGCACCAGCCTCTACCATCCTGGTAATCATCGATATATCTTCGTGCATAGTGAGGGCAAGCACCTGTATTTCCGGATAGAGTTCTTTCAGTTTCCGGGTCACTTCAATGCCTGATTTTCCGGGCATGTTGATATCGGCCAGTGCAACATCTACCTCCTGGTTTTCCAGCAGTTCCAGGGCTTGCTCCATAGAGTTGGCTCCCCCTACAAACAATATATCTTCTTCGTCCTGCAATATTGAGCTGAGTCCATCGATAATCAACTGATGATCATCAATTATCATCACCCGGATTGGTGTTGCATACATAGCTAATTCTGTTTTAAAGGTATTACAAGGGTTATGATGGTACCACGGTTAAGCATGGTATCTACAAATATATTTCCTCCAAGATTTTCAACCCTGGAGCGAATATTTCTTAATCCTCCCCCGCTGAGAACAAGTACTTTTTCAGCGTCGAATCCTATCCCGTTATCTTCTACAATCATGGTAAGCTCCGAATCATTTTTTACCAGTTGCAGGAAAATCTCAGAGGCATCAGAATGCTTGATTGCGTTGTTAAGCAGCTCCTGCCCTGCCCGGTACACAGTGTTCTCAATGAGATTGTCTACTGATTCGTGAAGGCCAAAAGTTTCTAAATGTACCTTGATACGGCCGCTTTTATTGACCTGTTCTGTAAGTTCATTAATGGCGTTGCCCAACCCTTTCTCCATCAACACCGAGGGGGCCAGGTTGCGGCTTATGTCGCGCAATTCGTAAAAAGCCTTATCAACACTGAGGATGGCAGATTCGAGCAGTTCTTTACGCCGTTCCGGGGTAAGGCCCACCTTTTGCTGGATAACAGAAATATTGAGTCTGGCCACCGACAACATTTGCCCCAGGCCATCGTGCAACTCGCGTCCGATGCGCGAACGCTCCTGTATCTCCGCCTCCACTGCGGCCCTGGATTTCTTCTCTGTCAGATCCAGAATCATCCGCTGATGGCTGGCCAGCTGGCGGTAACGATGGTTGTGGTACAACAGGTAAAGCCCTCCCATGACCAGCAGAAAAGCAATGGTAATAAAGATAATGGTGGTATTTTTCCTGCTGAGGAGCAAATTTTGACGCTGGATTTCCAGTTGCTGGATTTCCTTGGCATGCACCAGCTCCTGTATTTCAAGGCTGTACAACTGATGCAGCTTGGACTGGTCAATAATCTCCTCTTTCAGATCTACATACAGGTTTTTATGGAAGAGGCTCTTGCGGTAATCTCCGGTTTTTTCATAAATGGAAGAGAACAACTGGTGGCTCTCTGTTTGTAGTTTTATGTTGTTGAGCATCTCTGCAATTTCCATCCCCTGCCCGGCATAATCCAATGCCTGGTTTACTTCATTCAGCTCAAGGTAGGATTGAGCAATGCCCAGGCGTGCTTCGCAAAGTTTTTCCTGGTAATTGATTTCCGATGAAACCTGCTCACTTTTTCGGAAAAACTCCAGTGATTTGTTGCGATCTCCGGTATAGCAAAACACTTTGGCCTTTTCTATATAGCTGCCACTCAGTCCAAATCTGTTGTTGTTCAGCAAAGCCATTTCTATGGCCTTGTCAAGATAATAAAAGGCAGAATCGGGTTGTTCCTTTTTCAGAAACATGGCTCCCCGATTATTATATACAGCTGCCATACCAATACTATCAGCTTCAGCCTGAAAACCATCCCATGCTTTATCCAGATGTACCCGGGCCATTTCGTAGTTCTCTATGGTAGAATAAAGCATTCCCAGGTTGTTGAGCGTGTTAACATTCAAAAAAGGATCATCAAGCGTTTCATAATATTCCAGGGCTTTAAGAAAATGCTCCAATGCATCCATATAATTTCCGGTATGCAGGTTGATGATACCGATGTTATTATAAAAAGAAGCGATTCGTTCATTGTCTTCGATCTCCAATGCCAGTGCTAGTCCACGGGTATAATTGTCCAGCGCCATTTCATAGGATGACTGAATAAACCAGGCAACGCCTGTCAGGTTATAAAGCTGAATACTCCTTACTTTGTCCTCCGGCTCATAAAAAGATTTGGCCTGCTCAACGATGATTCTTACCTCATCGGGATTTACCGACAATTGCTTTCGGGCTGCCACCACAAGGCTGTCAAAGATCTGGTTTCTTCGAAGCTCAGCCTCCGGCATTTCCGTTAAATTGCCCGAATCATCAGGCCGGCCACATTGAAACATGGAAATCACAAAAAACAACAATACTGGAACCCGGAAAAAAGAAAAAAAGATGTTGTTTTTCATGTTGCTATTTTTTATGGATGGCTTTCTGAAGTAACGTATACTATTCTCAGGTTTCAGGCAGGATAATCATTCATCTGCAACAGGAATAATTGCTCATACGTCAATACCATTTCTACAAAAATAAAAATTCTAATTCCATCACTTGCAAACAATTGCCAATCCGGCAAAAAATACGTGCCAATACTGACCTTTCCGCTTTCAAAAAATACGGCTCAACACTTGCTTTTTTTTACCTTTGAAAAAAAAAGAATGCACGACCCCAAAATTCTCATTGATATCATACACACCCCCATGCCTTTTGGTCAATACCAGGGGCGAAAAATTTGTGATCTGCCGGTTCATTACCTGGAATGGTTTCAACGGCAGGGTTTTCCCAAAGGCAAACTGGGTATGCTGATGCACACCGTTTATGAAATCAAAATCAATGGATTGGATGGCTTGATACAGCAGTTGAAGCAACAGGGTTTTAAAAAGGAAGGTTAACATCCGGAATTATTTTTAAATATTATATCATTCTATGCTGAACATATTGAAGGGTTTTTATCTTTAATAATCTATGAATCGTCGTGCTAAAATCATCATTTCCATTGTCTTGCTTCTCCTTTTACTGGCCGGAGGGGGCGGGTATTATATTCAAAATCATCTGCCTGAAAGACTGACCCGACTGTTGGAAGAAGAACTAGCCCGTGAATTAAATCCTGATGGCTTGGATTTGTATGACATTGAAGTGGCAGAGGTACAGCTAAATATTCGTTTTCCGCAGTTTTTTATTCCTTTCATAAAAATACAACCCAAAGCACAGCTATTCGATGACACATCAGCAGAAAACCTTCCCAAACTTCTTATAAAAACGACCATCCGTGACTTCGGGATTAGTTTTGATGGTGTTTTTGCTGCCATCATCAACCGCAACGACATTCTTTTTAACAGACTTTCTCTCTCAGTTAATAATCTTACCCTGCTCAGCAATCCTGAAGGAATAAAAGCAGAGGAGGAGGAAACAAAAGCGGAGCAAGGAAAATACGGAATCCACCATTTGCAGTTAAAAGTGGAAGAGTTTGTTTTCCGAACACTGAACGATACTTTAAAGAATACTGCCGAAGCGAAAAATCTTGACTTTACAGGCGGCATTAGCTATGATCTGTCTGCGGACACGTCTAAAGTGGCTTGGCAGGTCAGTGAGCACGCCCTGAAAGTTGCGGAAGTCAGCTATTTTCCTGATGATGACTTATACAGCTACCATACCGGGAATGTTAACGTTGTTGCAGATGAAAAGAGGGTTACTTTATCTTCGGTACAGGTTAAGCCCCTGTATGGAAAGAAAGAATTTCAGCGCCACATCCGTTATCAGATAGATCGCATGGATGTCAATGTCGGGGAGGTTACATTTTCTGGTTTTAGTATTGATGAGCTGATCCGGCACCAGAGGCTTACGCTTTCAGGGATAATCATTAACAATGCCCATATCGGTGTATTCAGAGATCGCAACCTTCCCCTGGACACCACCCGCAGACCTGTGATGCCCGTGAAGCTTATGCGGACGGCTCCTTTGCCGTTTTTTGTCCCTGAAATTGAGTTGAACGACCTGGATGTCATTTATTCAGAACTGCCTGAAGACGGCACCACGGAAGGAGAAGTTCCCATCACCGGCATCCGGGGCAGCATCAGCAACTTCACCAATATGCCCGACTCATTACAAAAGGACAGCATCATGCACATCCAGGCAGCAGGAGCATTTTTCGAAGAGGCTCAACTTACAGCATCCTTCGATTATAACCTCATGGACTTGAACGGTGGTTACAGCGCAAAAGGAGAGCTTACACGACTTGATTTTTCAAGGTTAAACCCGGTTTTAACACCCTTGCTCAACGTAAAAGTAAAGGGAGGCTGGCATGAAAGGAATACCTTCTCATTTTCCGGTAATGATGTACAATCTACCGGCGAGTTGACAATGCATTACAGGGATTTAAATATAGTATTGAAAGACGACCAGGACAAGTTGATAGAAAACATCATAAGCTGGGCCGGCCGCAATCTGCTTTATCATCCCTCCAACCCCACCAACAACAATGAACTTCGCACCGGCACCATTGATTTCGAGCGCGATGTTACCCGGTTTGTCTTTCATTACTGGTGGAATTGCTATCTGACGGGGATTAAGGACAGTGTATTAAGAGAGAATGTGGATTTGTAATAAAAAAAATCACACCATCTGCCTGTTTCAGCAAGGGGATAATTGTTAAATTTGAGCCCTTCTTAACCCTGAAGCCATTTACCTATGAAGCCTGCTACTATAAGCGAGATCAAAAAAGCACTGACTTTGCTCAACCCCAAAGAATTGTCGGACATATGCCTGCGCATGGCCAAATTCAGGAAGGAAAATAAGGAATTGCTCACTTTCCTGATTTTTGAAGCAGACAACCAGGCATTGTACATCAAAAATGCAAAGGAAGAAATTCGCCATCAGTTGAGCCTGATGAGTTACAGCAATATATACCTGGCCAAAAAAACCATCCGTAAGGTTTTGCGAACAGTGGACAAGTACATAAAATTTGCCGGGTCGAAACAAGTTGAAGTTGAGTTGCTGATGTATTACTGCCATTTGCTCAACTCATGCGGCCTCCCCATCCACGAACATCCGGTTACAGATAATATCTACCAGCGGCAAATCAATAAAATTGAAAAGGCCCTTTCCACCCTCCACGAGGATCTGCAATACGATTATGGAGAAGAATTTGAGCGATTGAAAATGGCAGGAATAACTGATCAATAGCCATCCTCCCGGTCTACTCGATCAAAAACATTTCGGAAGCTCTGATTCCGGCATCATTGGATAAATCCAGCACTCCCAGGAACAGCAACCGCGAAACATCCCTCATAATATCGTAGGTGAGATTATCAGCCGTATCGCGGGGATCGTGATAATACATGGGATTCACCCTGTCTGTAGTACTCACATGAAACGTTCTGAATCCATGTTGCATGAAAACCACGCCGTCGGTGCGGGGTCTGCCCACCGGCATAGACCCTTGGGTGGCACGCAAAGATCGCTGAACATAATCTTCGTTATTGTTCTGAAAATACTTTAAAATCTGCGGATAAGATTCAGCATGCCACAAGGCCAGCCCAGTGCCATTTCCTACCATGTCCAGATTCATAAAAAGAAGGGTTTGTTCAGGAGAAAAAACAGGATTGTCACAATATAGTCTGCTGCCAATAAGGCCTACCTCTTCACCACCAAACAGTACAAACACTACCGATCTGTTCATTTGTCCTTTAAATTGAGACAAAGCGCGGGCAGCTGCCAGCACATCAGCCACACCTGAAGCGTTGTCCAGGGCTCCGGGAAGGTCAAAACCCAGGTATCCCTGTCCGTCGAGATGAGCGCCCAGCACGATAGCCTCTCCGGCAAGTTCTTTGTCGTTGCCCGGAATATAGCCTATCACATTGGCAGTTTTGCCCACTCCATGATGTCGTGTTTCGGCTGTTATTTCTGCTTCATAACCTGTGGAGAAGGATCGGGGGCTCATTTGCTGCCTGATTTCCACCAGGAGGCTGTCAGCTGGAGCACTCAGAATCTGTTCCGATACATGATCATCAATATGCACCATTCTGAAATCTTTATAATAGGGCATTCCCGGGCTTGCCAGTTTTCCCATGTACAATACACCGGCAGCGCCATTCTCGTAAGCATTGCGTACCTTATAAACCGGGCTGCTGTAGCTGGCCCACATCCCAATTGAGTCTGTATTTTTTCCTTCATAAGGCATGCTGCCGGCAATCATTACAATTTTACCATCCACATTGATTCCGGCATAATCATCATATTCCAGTTCCGGGGCACTGATACCATATCCGGCAAAAACCACTTCTGCTCTTGTGGTACCATTATCAGATGCCGCCCCGGGATAATAGTCTTTGGGAGAACCCATCGGGTACATTTTACCTCCTGAAAAAAGTGTAAGACTACCCGTAGAAAGAACCTCTGTGTATGGCCAGTCGAAATACTGAAAATAACTCTCGTCATCTCCCAGTGGCTCAATACCCCATTGTTCGAACAAACCTGCCACATATTCTGCAACCTTCATGTATTCGGGACTACCGGCAAGTCTGCCTTTATATTTGGTGTGCGTTAGATAATGTACGTACTTTTCCAGCTCATTTTCATTGATGGAATTAAAAACCTCTCTCTTCTTTACTGCCGGATCATCGGAAAAGGTTTGTGCAATTCCGGTAAAAGAAATTACCAGCAAAAACAATGAAATCAATGTGATTTTGTTCATCTTGTCAGAAGTCATAAATGTATGTATTGTTAGTTAGTCTAGGTTAAAATATCTATTGTATTGTGAAAGCTACATGCATTACCGCCAGCGGGGGCATTTAAGTTTTGAAGGCTCCATTTGTCGTTTGGGCTCTGTTCCAGGTTCCGGTTCAAAACGGTATCTGCTTTGAAACATTTCTGGGTTGCGTGGCTCACTAAATAAAAATCCTTGATTTTCTATGGGTGCCGGTTGAGTTTTATCAGGAATATCAGCAACGGGAATCTCAGGATCAGTTTGTGACTCCAATGGCTCAAGGTACACTACAATACCATGAAAAAGCTCTTTTGCCCGTGGAGCAGTTTTACCGGCAGTCTGCAGCACAAGACCCCATTCTATGGAAGGGTCATTGAGTGAACTGTCTATCTCAAACAATTCCTTCAATCGCCATGCAAGTAAATCGTAGTAATTGGTCAACCAGTCTCTTTTGTTAAAGGGGTATCGGGTAAATACAATATCTACTTTGGCGACCCTGTATTGAGTAGCATCATAACCATATTCTTGCGCATTGATGATTGGTGCATGGGCATATCCATTTTCCAGGGCAATTGATAAAGAATCAGAAGGCTTTGGAAACATTTCAGTTTCTGTATAAGAAAATTTTTCCAGCAGCATGTCGGCCTTTTCTCTTGGGTTCTCCAGTAAATCACTACCAAAATAAAGGGTGTCGCCCAACTCAAAGTTTTTATATTCCGAACTGTATACCGGAAACAGAAATAAAACCGAAAAACCTATGATTAGCACATGAAAAACTTTGCGTAGCATTTCACAAAATAACCGGAATAAAGCCAATTAAACAAATTAAAACTTCATAATTTTCAGAGAATCAGCTTCATCCGGAATTCCTGCAAAAATAGCATTCAAATCCCAAAGTAATTGTTTTTTGTCTTCTTTTTTTAGCTTTTTGTCGGTCATTTTTTTACCTGAGACTACCTTGTAAGTCATAATCGATGAAATCATGAAAAATCTTTTTTTTTAACATCGTTCATCTCATTTTGCTGTATTCTGAACTAACCAATTGATTTTATGATGTTTATAACGCGCAAAAATTAACATAATACGGATATTCCATACATAAAGTCATGTATAAATAAGTATTTACCACAACTATTAAATATGCGTTATCCTCAATTGCAACAGCAAACGCTTATAATTACTTTTACGACTTGCATCTACAAATTATTTTGTTTCATAGAACAGTTTGCATGATAAAACAAACACTTGTCAATACACAATAAAACACTTTAAACCCCACCACTATGAAAAAACTTTTATCATTATCCATTGTACTGGTTTTTTGCATTTCTTTTGCACAAGCCAACAATCAGCTGAACCTGAGTGATGGTGAGAAAACCATTTCAGGCGTATTTAACAACGTAGAAAATGACACCTTCCTCACAGGCACCAACGGTGAGATTCCCCTGACAGAGAAGCAGGATCAGGCTCCTTGCTTCGACATAATAACTGAAGACATATCCTGCTTTGGCGCAGAAGATGGCTCCATACTGGTGCTCATTGACAGCGAATGCGGTCCTGTAGTGGATATATGTATGCAATACGAAAATGGAAAACAAAAGTGTACACCTGATAAATTCCTCAGCCAGGCCGAATATACCGGGCTGATCGCAGGCACTTATTCCATAACAGTGACCGGAACAAACGGAGAGGTAACCACCCAGGAAGTTACCATCCATGAACCCGAACTGCTGGTTGCCGAAGCTGAAGCTGAAGCGTTAACCATTTGCCCCGAAGGTGAAACCACCGTTACCATTACCGCTCAGGGCGGAACCGAGCCTTACACAGGCACCGGTGATTTTACTGTAGGTGAAGGAACACATACATTTACTGTTACTGATGCCAATGATTGTGTTGCCACGGTAGAAATTACCATTGATGCCTATCCTTTGGTGGACGTGATTTGCAGAGATAATATTGTCATTGGAGAGTTTGCCCAACCTATTGTACTGGAAGGTTCCACTCCTGAAGGAGGAATTTATGAAGGACCCGGAGTAAGCTATGATGCAGAAACCGGAAATTACTTCTTTGCAGCCCAGGAAGCTGGCATGGGAGAACACACGATTACTTACACCGTTGAAGAAAACGGATGTTTCTTTTCCTGCGAATTTACCATTGACGTTTATGAAATGCCCGATTTCTCATGCCTTGAAGATGTTGAAATCTGCGAGGACGTAATGCCCCTGGAAAACTTATTACCTGAGGATGATGAAGGTTGGTTGTCCGGAACTGGCATTGAAGACAATGTTTTTTATCCGGAAATCAGCGGCACAGGTAATTTTGAAATTACTTACACCTTTGCCGATGAATTTGGATATCTGTATAGCTGTACATTTTTTATCAATGTTTATGAATTACCCGAAGTAACCCTTGCGCCTTTTGATGCGGTTTGTTCCAACACAGAGCCCTTTATGCTGAGCGGCGGACTTCCAGAAGGTGGAGAATACACAGGGACAGGCGTTGTGGACGGATTTTTCGATCCTCTGTCTCTCGAAACGGGTGTTTATGAAATCACCTATACATATACCAACGAAAACAATTGCACCGATTTTGCCACACAAACCATTGAGGTTCTGCAGGCTCCCTGCGTTGAAGTCAGCCACACTGACATCAGCTGTTTCGGAGAGGAAGATGGCACCATCACCGTGAACATCACCTGTGGAGATGTTGTGGAAATTTGCCTGGTTTCTCCCGGAGAAGAGATGGAGAAATGTGCCGATGAAAAAAACGGAGGCACCATGTATACCGGATTAATCGCCGGCACCTATCATGTAGTAGTAACCGATGCCAACGGCTGTGTTACTGTTGAAGAAGTTACCATCCTGGAACCCGAAGCCCTGGAAGTGCAACTGGTGGATATGGGAAGTGTCAGCGGAATCGGAGCAGCAGATGGATTTCTTGAAATTGCCGCAACCGGAGGCACTCCTGAATATGATTACGTATGGGAAGAGGGCACAACCACGCCACGCCTTGAAAACCTCGATCCCGGATTTTACTCCGCGGTAGTATTCGACGCCAACAATTGCACTGTCGGAGGTACGTGGGAAGTTACCGGACCAACAGAACCTGCTGACCTCCTCGTCGACCTGGGCGTTACTATTGAAGTAAACATCCAGACTCCCGACCCCGAAGAGGTTGATGAACTTATTTTTGCGCTGGTAGTAACCAACTATAATGAGGATGAAGACGCTACAGGAGTAGTGGTGGAAAACATCATCCCTGAACCCTTCCCCTTTATAAGCAGACTGGACGATGGCACCAGCGGCACTTTCGACCCCAGCATTGGAGAATGGAATATTGGAACCATCCCGGCAGGGGAATACGTTACCCTGGTTTACAGAACTCAGATGCTGCTTACAGAAGAGGAAGAAAAATCCTGGCAAATGGGTGTAAATTCTGCAGAAATACTCCCCTTTGACCAGACAGACCCCAACCTTGCCAACAACTACGCAGAAATAACCGTTACAGTAGGAGAATCCTCTGGTGGCGACGATAACGGTATCGAAAGCAATGGCAGCATGGCCTCTCAAATGGCATTGCGCAATCACAGGCGCCTGGTGGAAAGCAACCCCATTCCCAAACAGGAAAGAACAGTTAAGATGGAAAGCTTTACTCACCGCGATATGCTTACCGGCACATTAAAAACAGCTTCAGTAGACGGTAATGCTACCGGCATCGGCATGTTGCTTCCTGAGCATGGACCGGCCAACACCCAGGCATTTGTTTCAACTCCATCCGATCTGATAGGGATTACCAACGCCAAAGAAATATTCTCCGTAGATTATCTGCAGGAAAGCAATGCCCGCAGGGCGGCCATCCTGGCCATTTCCACTCAGTCATCAAGTGTTTACGAGCACACCAAGGTTATCTGCGACCGACTGGCAGGTGCTGAATTGCGCAGCATTGAAATGATAGAAATTGCAGGACGCCCGTTTATCCTGTCCAAACTGGTACATCCGGGAGGGTATGTGGATTATTCTGTCAGCTTTATCGCTCAACAGCAAGGAGGACAGTTCATCATTGACAACAGGTGGTACAATGAGGAATATGAAGTCCTGGATACGGAAGATATTTTCAATTTCCAGGTTTGGAGTGTTGCCCCTGAATTTACGCGTGAACTGGTAGAGGATATCCTGGAAAAAATGGATCAAAACGGTGGAATCACCTTCCGCAATGAAGAATTAACTCCTGCCATCCCGCAGGTTTATGTAAAAAGCGGTCAGTACGGAAATGGAGGCATTATACTGAATCTTGTAAACAAGGCAGGAGCCGACCAGGTGACCATTTACGGAAGCAAATCCCTGTATGAGAATGGTCCCAGAGAACCGATGCAAATTACAGTAGATATCCCAACTGACGAATTGGTGGAAGTTTTTATCCCCACCGGATATTTGTTTGATGCAGGATTTTCTGTAAACAACAACAAGGACGATGCACCCGACATTCTTTATTATGCCGATGGTGCCTGGATGTTTGATTACGACCCCGGTAACTCCTTTGTTACAGACTTCCAAACCAGTGCTGAAAAAGCGGAAAACACACAAATAGATTACAATGTGGAAAGAGACGCTTCTTTCAGCGGACGGGTTCGCACATGGGCTACTATGTTCAGATCACTTTCTCCGCGTAATATGCCTGTTGATATGACCCGCTTTGACCAAATCGTATTCACTGCACACGGAACCGGAACTACTGAAGTCATGCTTTCCAAGGCAGACATCCACCAATGGAACGAGCAATTCCGCACTACCATTTCCCTTACTGAAGAACCCCGGGAATATCGGATTAATTTCAGCGACCTGGTAACCCGTGAAGGTGAAAAAGGGTTTACAGCTGACGACCTGGTATCCGTAATTTTCAACCCCATCGGAAATGGAAATACAGCCAGTCCCTTTGATGTAAATATTGAAAATCTGCACTTTGCCAACAGCAGTTTTGTAATTACTCCCACTGCAACCTTCTATCCTGCATATCCCAATCCTTTCAGGCGTAATACACAAATCGACCTGATGGTTACTCAGGACAGCCATGTAAAAGTAGAAGTGGTAAACCTATACGGACAAACCGTTGAAGTGCTGACCAACGAAGAAAAAAGCAGAGGCACTTACAAACTCAACTGGACACCTGCCGGACACAGACCGGGAATTTATATGATCAGAATGACAGTCGGTGACAACGTTTATACCAGCAAGGTGGTCTATAATCAATAGAAACTTCATTTTTTAAAATTGAAAAGAGATGCCCTGAAGGGTGTCTCTTTTTTTTTTTGCCTTTTATATTTAGATAACTTTGAAAAACAACCCTGCCACCGGAAAAACTGAAATTTATCTACCAAACAATCCTCAGTAGTAAACATAAACATGTTTCTTCTCAATCATATTTTTCTGTCAGAAAGCATCTAATTCAATATTTTACACTAATTTTGATGGGATTTTACTATGACTTCCTGTCTTTGGGCTAAGGAATTTACAGCTGAAAAAGCATTAATCTGCTTTCATTGTGCAGGAGCATCCGAAATCCAGTACTTTTTCAATCTTTTCAAATACAATCAACAAAAATCAACAACAAATGAAAAAAATCGCAGGACTAATTCTTATGGTAATCTTTATGGCCTCTTGTGAAACAGAGGAGAAGAACCCTCTGCTAACGGAGTATGATACTCCTTTTGGCATCCCACCTTTTAATGAAATTGAAAACGCACACTTCATGCCTGCTTTTGAGGAGGGCATCAAGCAGCAGGAAGAAAAAATTGACGCCATTGTCAACAACCCTGAGGCAGCAAATTTTGAAAATACCATTGCAGCACTTGACTACAGTGGAATGATGCTCAATCGGGTAAATTCAGTATTTTACAATTTCCTCTCTTCCAACACCTCGGATGAAATCCAGGATATTGCCCAGGAAGTAGCCCCGATGATGTCGGCACATGGCGACAACATCAGCCTGAACATGGAGTTGTTCAATCGTATAAAGGAGGTTTATGAGCAAAGAGAAACGCTCAGCCTTACAGAAGAGCAAGCCATGTTGTTGAAAGAGACTTACGAGGGTTTTGTAAGAAACGGAGCTGCGTTGCCTGAAGAAAAACAGGAACGATTCCGTGAAATCAACAAGGAACTTAGCCTTCTTACCCTTGAGTTTGGACAGCATGTGCTGGCTGATGTAAATAGCTGGAAAATGTTTGTGGAAGATGAGGCAGACCTTGCCGGCTTACCACAAAATGTTAAAGATGCTGCCGCCGAAGCAGCAGCAGAAGAAGGAAAAGAAGGCCAATGGCTGTTTACTCTTCAAAATCCCAGTGTAATGCCGTTCCTTACCTATGCCGACAATCGTGAGCTTCGCCAGAAAATGAACCATGCTTACATCAATCGTGGAAACATGGACAACGAAAACAACAACCAGGAAATCATCAACAAACTGATTGATTTGCGTATTGAACGTGCAAATTTACTGGGTTTTGACAGTTATGCTGAGTTTGCTCTTGACAACAGAATGGCACGCACGGTAGACAATGTATCATCATTATTGAATGAAATATGGGATGCTGCTTTGCCTATTGCTAATGAAGAAGCAGGGATGCTTCAGGAACAAATCGACGCTGACGGACATGATTTCGACCTGGCTTATTGGGATTGGAGATATTACGCTGAAAAAGTTCGCAAAGAGAAATACGATGTAGATGAAGCAGAAATCAGACAGTATTTTGAAATCAACAATGTGCGTGATGGTATTTTTATGGTTGTAAATAAGCTTTGGGGATTAGAGTTTACTCAACGCGAAGATGTACCCGTCTATCACCCTGAAGCTACTGCCTGGGAGGTAAAGGAGGCTGACGGAACGCATATTGGCATTCTTTACATGGATATGCACCCAAGAGCCAGCAAACGTGGCGGTGCATGGATGAGCAGCTACCGCAAACAACATATTGACGAAGACGGTAAGTATATTCACCCCATTATTACTGTTGTTTGCAACTTTACCCCTCCTACCGGCAATCAACCTGCTTTGCTCTCCTTTGATGAAATGACAACTTTCTTTCATGAGTTTGGCCATGCCCTGCACGGCTTACTGGCAAACACGCATTATTACGGCCTTTCAGGTACTTCTGTGCCCCGCGATTTTGTGGAGCTTCCTTCACAAATCATGGAAAACTGGGCTAAACACCCTGATGTGTTAAAACAGTTTGCTGTTCATTATGAAACCGGCGAAGTCATCCCTGATGAACTGATTGAAAAAATCATGGAAAGCTCCAATTTTAACCAGGGATTTGCTACGGTTGAATTTATTGCTTCAGGCTTGCTCGACATGGACTACCACACCCTTACTACCTACGAACCTTTCGATGTAATGGAATTTGAAGAGGAAGTAAAGAACCGGTACAACATGATGGATGAAATCTATTTCCGCCATGGCAGCACACATTTTCAGCATATTTTCTCAGGTGGTTATTCTGCCGGATACTACAGCTATATCTGGGCTGGCGTTTTGGATGCTGATGCATTTGAAGCATTTGTAGAAACAGGCGATCTTTTCCACCAGGAAACAGCCCAAAGGTTCCGCGAAGTAATCCTTGAAAAAGGAGGAACTAAAGATGCTATGGAAATGTATGTTGATTTCCGTGGACAGGAGCCTGATATTGAACCCCTGTTGAAACAAAGAGGACTTGTAAGATAGGCTTACAGGCCTTAAAGATAAAGACTTTCAAAAAGCCGGCACAAGCAATCTTGTGCCGGCTTTTTTATATTGAGCCCAACTCGTTTTGTTATTTATGTTGGCATAATTATTGATAAATAATTCACAACCAAACCAGATTGACAATTGCATTTCTCTTAACCTAACCTTTTGCTTACAAGTATATTGTCTTAATAATAATAATGGTATTATACAATTAAAACATTCCTCTTGTTATGAAAGCAAAATCACCTCTTTTATGGGCAATGGTTATCACCTTGCTTATCCTGTTCACAGGTTGTCATCAATCTTACAATATCAACAACCACTCGCGCATCAGCGATTTTCCAACACCCCCGCACAACTACAACATAGAGATGTTTTTCCCCGGAGAATTGCCTGAAGACAACCAATACATCCGAACCCACATTTTCGAGGTTGTTGCCCCTGCCGGAACACCCTACACCAGCCTTGTTCACCAAATGAGAGAAAAAGCCTCGGCAAGCAATGTAGATGCTGTTATCATCATCAATAAAGGCAACTATTCTCAATGGTTTTCGGACAAAACAACCCTGGATTATGTATCTGAGTTGGTTACCGGCCAATACATACCCGAAGATTATTCCCTGGTAGAGGAGACAAAACTGGCAGGCCTTGGCATAAAATATAAGGCCAATGTAGATTACCTTACAAAATACCGTCTGGTAGATCAGCTCCATCTTTTTGATTCCGAAAAGCAGGAGTATACGCACATTGCCAATCTCTACCCCGACTTTAATAATATCATATTCGAGGTGGAAAATACCGCAGATTCCAACGAAGGAGTTTTTCATTACGCGCAATATATCAAAAAACACTCGCTCGCTTTTCTGATGGATGATAAAAGCAGCGCCTGGAAGCACTCACTCAATGCAACCACAGGGAAACTGAAAAAGCGAAAGTATACAGACCCAACAACCCAAAACCGTATCTCCGTAAGTTTTAATTACAATGACGCCGGAAAGCTCAATGCTTTAAAAACCAGGCACAGACAACTGGGAAGAATCCCTGAGGAGTATTTGCTTGAATTAGAAATGGATTCTTTGGGTCGGTTTTCGGAAAAGATTGTCAAAAATGCCGAAGGCGCACCAATATTTATAGAATGGTTTTACTATAATGAGGAAGGATACCTGGTCAATAGCCTCATATATTCAATCGAAGATGGCAAAGAATCCCCGTTTTTAAAAATTGATTACTTATATTATCAGGAAGAGGATGTATATACCTATTTCTGATCCCTTTGCGCAATCAATTCACCCACCAGCTGCCCGGAAATAATTGACGGAGGCATACCCGGACCAGGAGAAGTAAGCTGCCCGGCATAATACAGGTTCGGCACTTTATCGTGATGAACCCTGGGTTTGAGAATGGCCGTCTGTTTTAAAGTATTGGCCAGACCATAGGCATTGCCTTTAAAAGCATTGTAGTCGCTGACAAAGTCATTCAAACAGAAGGATCGTTTGTAGATGATATGCTCACGGATATCAACATCTAAAATATCTTTGATCCTTTCTGCAATGATATCAAAATACTTTTCTCGTTGCTCATCACTGTCCTCAATTCCGGGAGCAAGAGGCATCAGTATAAAGACATTTTCTTTTCCCAGAGGAGCGACAGATGCATCGGTTTTTGACGGACAGGACACATAAAACAGGGGATCAGTAGGCCAGGCAGGCTCAGTATAAATCTCTTTTGCATGCAGATCAAAGTCACGGTCAAAAAAAAGATTGTGATGCTCAAGCCCGTCAAATTTTTTATCCAGCCCTAAATAAAAAAGGAGAGAGCTGGGTGCCATGGTGCGGTTTTCCCAGTATTTTGGTGTATAGCTTCTGTACTTTTGGGGCAAAAGTTTCTGCTCCACATGATGATAATCGGCACCGGCCACAATGTAATCAAACTGATAGCTTCTTTTGTGTGTGGTAAATCCTGTGGCTTTCCCGTTTAGCATATCAATTCTTTCCACCGGTTCACCCGAATGAAACTCTACCCCCAGTTCTTTGGCCAGTGAAACAAAACCCTCAATGATTTTGTGCATGCCACCCATGGGATACCAGGTGCCCAGCGAAAGGTCGGCATGGTTCATCAGACTGTACAGGGCAGGAGTATTTTCGGGTGTGGCACCGAGAAACAGCACAGGAAACTTGAGAATTTCACGCAGTTTCTGGTTTTTAAAGAGTTTTTCCACCTGCGAAGCAAGAGAGGTAAACATCTGCAATTTGAATACACTTTTCAGCACACGGGTGTCAGCAAACTCAAAAACGGATAGCCCGGGCTTCCAGACAAATTCTTCCATCCCCACCTTATATTTGTATTCGGCTTCGGCGAGGAACTTGCGCAGATTTTCGCTGCTGCCGGGCTCAATCTCTTCAAATAGCTTCTCTAGCTCATCATAGCTGGCAGGCATGGAAACAATATCATCTTTACCGAAAACTACATTATAGGAAGGGTTCAATCTTACAAGATCGTAGTAGTCTGAAGCAGATTTGCCAAACTTGTTAAAGAAATTCTCAAACACTTCCGGCATCCAATACCACGAAGGTCCCATGTCGAACATAAATCCTTCGGCATGAAACTTTCGGGCCCGACCGCCCAGTCCTTCATTCTTCTCAAAAACACTTACCTTAAATCCCTTTTGAGCCAGTGTGCATGCGGCTGCCAAACCTGCAAATCCGGAACCGATAATCCCTGCTGTTTTCAATGTTTTCTGCATTTTAACGTTACTTAATGTAAATTGTTAAAAAAACATCGGAAGAAGTAAAATGTTTAGTCGCTCATCAATTATCAGGGAGTCAATTCAGGCGAAAAGTACTCTATTCATGGGAACGTCAAGGCTGTCGGCAGGTACTGAGTCAAACAACTGAATAGCGAAGCACACGCCAACAGTGGAAAATGGATTCACCGAAAGAAGTTTATCATAATACGCTTTTCCGCGACCAAGACGGTTGCCGGATTTATCAAAGGCCACCCCGGGAATGACTCCCAGGTCTATTTCTGAAGCATCAGCCTCAGGTCCGTTGTGAGGCTCCATGATACCAAAGGCTTTTCCTTCCACCATGCAATCCATCCCGGTAAATTTTCTCAAGCGCAATACATCACCCTCCACAATGGGTAAGAGAATGTTTTTCTTCTGGTACCAGCGCAGCACAAAGTCATGGGTTTGCACCTCATCTTTCATTGACCAGTAAAGCAAAACAGTTTGCGCTTCGATAAATTCAGGTAGCTGTTCCATCTGCTCAAAAATCAGAGTCGAAGCAG
The DNA here is from genome assembly GCA_011390575.1 of Sphingobacteriia bacterium. Taxonomy (GTDB): domain Bacteria; phylum Bacteroidota; class Bacteroidia; order Bacteroidales; family UBA7960; genus SKVR01. The sequence continues at coordinate 60,384 of JAABSE010000006.1, read as the reverse complement.
CGAGTTTTTTTTCATTGGAAAACTCCTTTTTTCGTTGTTTTACAATCCGTCGAAGTTCGTTTTTCTGGCTGTTAATATCCATGACAGTAAGTCAAAAACAAAGAGAAATCAATGCACATCCAGGCCGTGGCGCATATAGATAAGATGCTCCAGGGTTTTGAGAATTTCTTCCATATACTCATTCACTGCTCTTACGCTTCCGGGAAGGGTATAAACCAAAGTATCGGACATCAGCCCGGCCACTCCCCTGCTCAGCAGCGCATTGGGCTTGTTGGCGCCGTATTTCACCCTAATCATTTCCATGATACCGGGTATCTCTTTGTCGAGCATGGGGGTAACGGTTTCCACAGTAATATCGCGAGGGCCAATACCTGTGCCGCCTGTGGTAATGAGTACATCAATTTCTTCGTAGGAAGCTTTCTCAAGCACCAGCGAGAGGCTGGAGGATTCGTCAGGAATGATGGTGGTTTCAATTTGTATATTACGGGGTCTTTTTTCAAAATGTTCCTGCAGGAGTTGAACCACCCTGGGGCCGCTTTTGTCTTCGTATTGCCCGCGACTGGCACGATCACTCAGGGTTACCACATGAAAACGCAGCACCCTGGGCACATATTCCAGCACATCTCCCGGCTTGATGGATCCCTGCTTCACAACCCTGGCAAAGATACCCTCTTTGGGCATGACACAGCTTCCTACTTCCCTGAAAATGGCACAACTGGATCCATGGCACTCTTTGCCAATCTGGGTAATTTCCAACTCCACATTTTTGCCCACAAACCGATCAAGGGGTGAAGTTTTTACCAGTTCTACCCCTTCGGTAGTAATATTCTCGGCAAATTCACCAAAAGCAAGCGCTCTGCCTGCCTGTTCAGAAAAGCGATCAAAACTTTCTTTGCCCAGCAAACTCACTTGTCGGTGCCAGGGGCCACTGTGGGCATCATCCATTACGCCATTATGATTGAGGGTAATCTCTTCTATAGGTTTTTTAACGGTGCCTTTTTCTTTAGAAATATTTACCGAAAGGACTTTTATTTGTTGCGTCATCGATTTTTTATGTTTTTGCAAATTTAAGCATTTTCCGTCTATGGTATAAAAAACGGTTGCTACGCTTTGGTTTTCTCCAGCAATCTTACCTGCTCAATAACCATTTCCTTGTCGACCGCCTTACACATATCATAAACAGTAAGCAGTGCCACACTGGCACCGGTGAGTGCCTCCATTTCAATGCCTGTCTGCCCGATGCACTTTAAGGTTGCTGTTACTTCCACCCCCTCTTCCTGCAGTTCAGCCTTCACATCGGCTTTGGTTATCTGCAGCGGATGGCATAATGGGATGAGGTCTGAAGTTTTTTTGGCTGCCTGAATGCCTGCAATTTCAGCCACAGTAAGTACATCGCCCTTTTTCATTTCATTTTCGCCAATGAGCCTTACCGTTTCCTTTTGCAGACGAATAAAGCCCCGGGCAACTGCAGTGCGGGTTTGCATGGGCTTAGGACTTACATCTACCATGTTGGCCTTGCCCTGATCATCGATATGAGAGAATTTGTTCATCTTTTAACGTTTATATTTTTCCCTTTATAAATGAAGAGTAATGTATTTTTACTCAAACTGAGAACACTGATTGGCAAATATTACCCTCCAATATTATGAAAACAATTGCTCAGATTGATGGTTCCTTTTTCGGGTTTTCCGAAAAGGGCTGCTTCTATGGCCTGGCGGATACCCATCTCACGAATATCAAATTCAAGATCGGAGAAAAGACAAGGCTTCATCTTGCCGGTTGGGGTAAGGCGCAAACGGTTGCAGTTGGTACAATCGCCACCAGTGCCCCCTTCTACAATCCCAAAGTGCCCGGTTGAAAGGTCCATTTGACTGATGAAACGGGCCTGAAGCCCATTCTCCAGACAGTATTGTTTGACAGCCAGCGCATCAGGTTCATCGCTGGATTGCTGAATAACACAATTGATTTTGATGGGACTGAGCCCCGCAAGTCTGGCAGCTTCAATGCCAGCAAAAACTTTGCGGATATCCCCTCCCCGGGTTATATTGTTAAATTTTTCCGGATCCATAGTGTCCAGACTGACATTTACCCTGTGCAGTCCAGCCTCTGCCAAAGGTTGAGCAAACTTTTCCAGCAACACACCATTGGTGGTAATGGCAATATCTTTCACCCCTTTCACCTCTGCTATCATCCTCACAAGCTCAACAATATCTTTTCTCACAAGAGGTTCTCCGCCGGTAAGACGTATTTTATCCATCCCCAGCGGTACGGCAACTGCCACCACCTCCTGTATTTCTTCGTAGGTAAGAATATCCTTGTGCTCTACCATGCACACACCATCTTCAGGCATACAATACCTGCAGCGCAGGTTGCACCTGTCGGTAACAGATATACGCAGGTAATTGATTTTACGGTTATATGGGTCTAACATGTACTGTTTCTCCTTTGTCAAATGTAAACGTATCAACGGGCACTTTCATGAGGGCTTTGGACAAACAAACGGCATGAATATGGGCGGAACCGTGGTAACTTACCGGCAATACTTCTCCGGCGGGGGTAATATCTACGGGAACCCACTCAAGCCTGTCAGCCTTTTTGCGCCGGAAATCAGCAGCCATAGGCATGCTAAGCTCAACAGGCTGGTAATCATGACCCATCAGTTTATAAAGCAGGGGCTTTACAAAAACCTCAAAATTGATGAAGGAAGATACGGGATTTCCGGGCAAGCCAAAAATATATGATTTTTCCGTCACGCCAAAAACGGTGGGTCTGCCGGGCTTCACTGCCACCTTCTGAAAACGGATATCCACCTTGTTTTCGCGCATCACTTTGGGTACAAAATCAAAATCTCCCATACTCACTCCGCCGGTAAGCAACACCACATCGTTTTCCTGCAGCGCTTTGGAGATGGCAGTATCTGTTTCTTCCTCTGTATCGGGTACAATGCCCATGTAATTGGCAATACAATTAACATTGCGGATCTGCGCCATGAGTTGCCATGCATTGGAATTCCGAATTTTTCCCGGACCTGGCTTTTCATGGGGCTCTACCAGTTCATCGCCGGTAGAAAGAACAGCCACCCGGGGTTGCCGCGCTACCAGGGGCCGGGTGCAACCCACTGCAGCAAAGATGGCAATGTGAGAAGCAAGTATAGGCTCCCCTTTCTTCCACATAACGTCTCCTTCCTTTGCATCTTCAGCTCTGTATGCGATATTGGGTGTAGTTTTAGTCCCCGTAAACCGTATCCTCTCCTCCCCTGTCATTTCGGTTTGCTCTACCATCAGCACAGTATCGGCTCCTTCAGGCACCATGGCGCCGGTCATGATACGAACGCACTGACCCGGTTCAAGACTTTTCCGGGGTATCTGACCGGCCGCAACCGTTTCAATTACCTCCAGTTCACCGGTAATATCATCCTTGCGGCAGGCAAATCCATCCATAGCAGCTTTGTCGAAAGGAGGCATATCCACATCAGAATATACATCTTCGGCCAGCACCCTGTTGAGGGAATCCATAAAATCAACATGTTCATCACCCAGGTAGCGGGCAGAAGCTAATATGGTTTCAAGGGCTTTTTCAAAAGATATCATTGACAGTAATTTAATGAATAGTAGTTTTAACAGGAAGCCAGAAGCTTCATTACAAAATTAAGGAAACTTCGCGGTCTTTCCCGACGGGTTTTGCTGAAATGTAAAATTGGGGTAATTACCTTTTAGCTGAAAACTTCAAATATCAAAAACTTCATATTCCTGATCCAGGGTATTGATCATCAAAAAGCGGTTGCGCAACAGTTGCCCTCTGCCGATGATAATTTTTACCACCTCCGAGACTTCAATGGAAGCTACCAGAGCCGGAGTAAAAGAGGGATTTCCCAGTTCCTGCTCTATCCCTTTATTGCTTCCCCCCTGGTAGATGCTTCCCAGGATATTGTCGCCAGGAAAGATGGTAGTTACCTGCCCGTACCATCCTGCAATGGCACCATAAACCATGGGTATACGCAGCTTTTCAGCATATTGCTGCACCAAAAGCCGGGTAGTCATGTTATCCAGCGCATCACAAATCACATCATGTCCGCTGATGATTTCTTCTGCATTGGATTCATCCAGAAATGCATGAATGGCAGTAACTTTTACATCCGGATTTACGCGGGCAGTATGTTCTCTGGCAACAAGCGCTTTGGGCTGGCCAATATTGTCAACATGGCAAAGAAGCTGGCGGTTGAGATTGCTTTCGTCAAAAACATCTCCGTCGATGGCGGTAATATGCCCGATACCCAGCCTTGCCAGTTGTTCTATCAGATGCCCTCCCAAACCTCCGCATCCCACCACAAGTACTCTCTTTTCGCGCAGAGATAAATTCTCTTCCCGCGAAAGCATATTCTCATTCTTGATGTATCGTTTTTGCATTTTTCAGATTGATTTTGATTAGCAGATTATGCTTATGGGTGGCCGAATGGTTGATAAACATTCAGAAACCATAGCTTTTCCGAACATGAAACAACACATTCCCGTGATCATCCACCTCCAACCGGGGGGAAGATACTCACCGTGTCGCCATCCTTAAGGGGCTGATCAAATTTACCGTCGAAACCATTGATGAGCAAAATGGCCACATCGGCTGAAGGAATATCCAGCCTGTCAAAAATCGCCTGTGGCGTGGCAATGTCGGCGAAGTCCATCATCTGCTCTTTACCTCTTCCTTCGCGTAAAGTGGCAAATAATCTTACTTTGATTTGCATAGGGTTTTTGTTATTGTTAGTGATGGCTTACTGCATTCGGTCAAAAATAATCAATTGCAAAATACGAATTTTCTTGACCATAAACAATCGGCACAATTGGGTTCTTCACCATGACAATCGAAATCAAACTGGTATCAGTTGTGGGTGAGTTCCGGATATGTTTTGCACGAGAGATTACTTTCTAATGGTATATAGTCTGTCCCATTTTTTGTATAAATTTGAAAGGGTAAAAAAGTCCGAAGCCCCCGGCACAAAGCAATTGTTTGGGGGCAACGGACCGATTACAAGAGGGAAAAGTTATGCAGGAACACCCAATGCTTTGAGTTTATCAGCTGTGGGGATACCTTTTTCGTCCCAGCCTCTTTCTTTGTAATAAAGAGGTAGCAACTCGGCAAGACCACTCCTTTGCCCTTTGGAAGGACCACTTGGGATGGCTTCTTCGAGCAGTCTTTTGGGTAGTTTATCCTGTGAGGGGTCGATACCGGCTTTCAGGTTCCAGATTCTTTCCAGGTTCCAGATGCGGTCTCCGGCTTCAAGAATATCGGCTGCCGTATGTTTCTTACCGGTAACAGCAGTAAACATGTCAGCATAATCATCGGCTGTAAGGGCAAATGAAGTAAACAGGCACATGCCACAGGAATCAATAAAAGCAGTAAGATCCTGGAAAATTTTCACCCATTCGGGCTTTCCTTTCAGCTCAGTTCTGTCAAGTTTTTCGGGCAGACCCAGAATTTCGGGAGAAATCATGTATCCTCTGACGTGGCAACCTCCCCGGTTAGATGTAGCGTACTGAAGTCCCTGTCCCTGGATACCACGTGGATCATAAGCAGGAAGTTCCTGTTTCTTTACACTCATGGATAGTTCGGGGTGACCATAAGATTCAGCCAGGCGATAAGAACCCTCAGCCATTTTGCTGGCAAGTTGCCCATCGCGACGACCCAGTTTCTTGATCCATTCTACCATGCTGTCGCCATCCCCAAATTTCAATCCCAGTCCATCGAGTTCATCATCTTTGATAAACCCTTTTTCATACAATTCCATAGCAGTAGAAACGGTAACTCCGGCCGAAATGGTGTCCATACCCATTTCATTGGCCCAGAAGTTGGCTTTAATGGCAGCCTTCATATCGGAAACACCGCAAGCAGCACTAAAAGCCCATACACTTTCGTATTCGGGTCCACCGGTTTCAATATCGTCTGCTTTGGTATAACGACCACAGGCAATGGGGCAGGCAAAGCAGGATTCACGCTTGATAAGGAATTTTTCTGCCATGGCTTCTCCACTTACTTCTTCGGCCTTGTCAAAATAGGTTTCCTGGAAGTTGTTGGTGGGAAAAACGCCAGCTTCGTTGATAATATTCACCAGAACGTTGGTACCGTATGTGGGTAGCCCGGCACCGGTAACTCCGTTATCTTTGATTTGCGAGCGCCCTCTTTTCACCACTTCCTTCAGGGCATCAGGATCGGCAACGGAAGGTTTTGTTGAACCTTTGATAACAATGGCTTTCAAATTTTTGCTGCCTACCACTGCACCCACACCGCTGCGTCCGGCAGCGCGGTTAAGATCGTTCATGACTGCAGCAATTTTCGACAGGTTTTCTCCGGCAGGTCCGATACAAAGCACTTTGGCTTTGGCAGGCGCCTCTTTCATCACTTCGTTGGTGGTTTCAATGGTAGTTTTACCCCAAAGACCACTGGCATCACGGAATTCAATCTTGTCATCCTCGATAAAAATACTGGTGGGTTTGGCGGCCTTACCTTCTAATATCATAGCATCGTAGCCGGCAAATTTCATCTCGGCACCCCAGTAACCGCCCGAATTGGAGCTGGCAATGGTGCCGGTGAGGGGCGATTTGGTAACCACCATATAACGACCGCCCGCCGGGGTGGGTGTACCCGTCATGGGTCCTGTGGCAATGATAATCTTATTGGCAGGATCGAAAGGGTCAATATTGGGATCCACTTCATCAAACATTATTTTTGATCCAAAACCCCGTCCTCCAATAAACTTCATGGCTTCATCATGATTCAGATCTTCAAGCTTGTAGCTCAGATCTGTCAGATTAATTCTTATAATTTTTCCTCTGTAACCGTGCATGGTTTTAATTTTTGGTGAATAAATAGAGTGATAGTTTTTGCTTGAAACTATTAATTTTTCTAACAGTTGCAATCTGTAATCCAAACACCACATAACCCTGACTATATGCCACTTGCGATCAATCACGAGATGTTAAAAGGTTAACATCTTGAAAAAATGTTTTGTTTCTGAACAGTTTTCTGCTATTTTTGTGTGCAGAATCTTAACAGTGTTAAGATACTGAACACAACAAAAACACAATTCTGCTTTGAAAGGAGTGTTATTCATATTTAGACTGATTCTAAATTTCAAAAAATATTAGTGTCCGGGTGAAATTTGTTAGATTTAGCTTCGCTGCTACTTCGTGGTCTCCCTCCGGTCGAAATGACAAGGGGTACCAGAGTCTTAGAGGGGGTGGTGGTTGATGGCGGCTTTGCCGCCATCAACCACCACCCTGGCAAATCTAACGACCTGTCACCTCGAACGCAGTGAGAGGCCTGCCTTCAATAAAATTGAAAATGAATTATATACACCAATGATATAAAAAAAAACAAGATAAATTATCCACCTCCAGTACTATAAAAGCATCAATTATCCGTTCATACACAAAAAAGAAAAACCCATGCTAAAAGACTGGCGCACGAAACTTGCCATCATATTTTTCAGTGGATTGATCATCCTTTTCATTGTTGCCCCGTTGCTGGGATTATTGTTGCGAACCAGTCCCTCAGAATATCTGCAAACGATTCAGGATACAGAAGTTTCCAAAAGTATTCGGCTTACTTTGTTTGCATCCATGGGTGCCACCCTCATTTTTGGCATATTGGCCATCCCGCTGGCCTGGTTGCTTGCCCGAAAACATTTCCCTTTGAAAGGCCTGGTAAACGGGCTGATAGATTTGCCCGTTGTTATCCCCCACTCTGCTGCCGGAATTGCTTTGCTGGGAATAATTTCGCGAGGCACCTGGATTGGGCAGGCGGGTGAGCAGGCAGGATTCAGTTTTGTGGGAGGTGTAGCAGGCATTGTAGTGGCCATGGCCTTTGTAAGCCTTCCTTTTGCCATCAATGCTGCCCGGGATGGTTTTGCTGCCGTACCGGAGAAACTGGAAAAAGCAGCATTGAACCTGGGAGCATCACCCCTGCGGGTTTTCTTCACCATTTCGCTTCCCCTGGCCAAACGCCCGGTACTGAGCGGATTGGTAATGATGTGGGCCCGGGGTTTGAGTGAATTTGGCGCAGTTATTATCATTGCCTATCATCCCATGGTCACTCCCGTATTGATCTGGGAAAGATTTGCATCCTTTGGGTTGAGTTATGCAAGGCCCGTGGCGGCAGTGTTTATTCTGGTTTGCCTGGCAGTTTTTGTATTCATGAGAGTTCTCTCACAAAAGAATTACCATGTTAGAAATTAAGGAGATAAGCAAGCGACTGGGAGATTTTCACCTGAAAAACATTTCGCTCAGTATAAATAAGGGAGATTACCTTACCCTTTTGGGACTCTCTGGAGCAGGAAAAACTGTGCTGCTGGAAATTCTTGCCGGGCTCATCACACCCGATGAAGGCTCCATTCACCTTGATGGCGAAAACATTTCCACCATGAGCATCCAAAAACGTCCTATGGGGTTGGTTTACCAGGATATGGCATTGTTTCCACACATGACAGTGCGCAAGAACATTGCATACGGCTTACACAAAAAAGGGTTATCAGGAAAACAAATAAAGGAAAGGGTAGCTAAACTGGCAGCACAAGCCCGTGTCACTCATCTTCTGAACCGTCATCCCGGAACCTTGTCAGGAGGAGAAGCCCAGCGCGTTGCCCTGGCACGTACGCTGGCCTCCGAACCCACCGTTCTACTCCTCGATGAGCCCCTGGCCAGCCTGGATGTTACCCTGCGTCATGAACTTCGTGATCTGCTGAAGGAAATTAACCAGAGTGGAAAAACCATTATCCACGTTACCCATGATTACATGGAAGCGGCCACCCTCAGCAAAACCATTGCCGTGATTGAGAACGGGGAATTATTGCAGTGGGGAAAGCCTGAAGAGGTTTTCCGAAACCCGGTTTCTAAGTTTGTAGCACAGTTTAGCGGAATCAAAAACATTTTCCAATGCAGCTTTCATCCCGAAGAACAGCAAAACGGTTTGTTTCGCGGCAAAACTCCCAACGGACTGCTCATAAAAGTGATAGAACCACCAGCACAAAACATTACCCATCTGATGATACCGGGCGAAGACATTATCGTATCGGAGCAAGAGCTGGAAACCAGTGCCACCAACCAGTACCATGGTTTCATCAAAGAAATAATCACCCTCAACCACGGAGCTGAACTTATAATCAGCACCGCTGAAGATTTTTCTGTGATTGTAAGTAAAAATTCGGTCCGAAATCTGGATTTAAGCCCCGCCAAAAAAGTATGGATAAGTTTCAAAGCATCTGCAGTAAAGTACTTGTAGGGAGCTTTGCAGCCCTACCTCAATAAGAAAGGAGCAATATATGACCAACAATGCCAGCACACAAAGAGAAATCATCAAAAAATCGCATCAGCGATGCGAGGAATATGGTGTAAACAAAGAACAGATTTTTCCCAACAGAATTCTTAAGGGTAATGAGGTTTCCACCCACCTGGCCCGCAATGAATATCTGCTGAAAATTGCCATCCCCTTTATGGAAATCATCCATGAGTCGGTTGCCAATTCAGGTTTTTTTATCCTTTTGACCGACAATGAGGGTTGTATTTTACGTGCGGTGGGAGATCCTGAAATCATTGCCGAATCAGAGCGCCTCAACATGGTGGTGGGAGCCTACATGCATGAAAAAAACATTGGCACCAATGCCATGGGAACAGCCATCAGCGAAAACCAGCCCATCCAGGTAACTGCCTCAGAGCATTTTATTTCTGCCTATCACCGATGGACATGCTCTGCGGCTCCCATTCATAACAATAAGGGCGAAATTATAGGATCCCTCAACCTTACCGGCGAAAGCCATCTCGTACACCCCCATACACTGGGACTGGTAGTTGCTGCCGTACGCGCCATCGAAAACCAAATCAAAGCCGACCAGGCGCAGGACCAGCTCAACGAAGCCTTTTCTTATATGAAATCCATCGTGGAATCCGTATCTGCGGGTATTATGGCACTGGATATCAACGGAAACATCAAAACCATCAACAACTGGGCAGCATCTATGCTCAGCCTCAACAAAGAAAAGTTTATCAATCATCCCATAGACAAACTGCTTCCTCACTGGAAAGATATCATAGAGCACTTTCAAAGAGGTGAAACATACATGGATATGGAAACGACCTTTGCCCTCAATGGCAGCAAGGAAAGATACGACCTGAGTGCTTACCCTATCCTTGACTCCCGGGAACAAATCATCGGAATGGTACTGGTCATAAAAGGAATGCAGAAGATTTTCAACCTGGTCAACAAATATACCGGCATGCGGGCTCACTACAATTTTGATGACATTATCGGGGAAAACCGTGAATTCAGCCAGGTCATTGAGCATGCTGAAAAGATATCAGGATCAACCTCCACGGTTTTGTTAATGGGAGAAAGCGGTACGGGTAAAGAGCTGATTGCACAAAGCATACACAATGCTAGCCCGCGGCGCAACTCGGTTTTTATCGCTGTAAACTGTGGTGCTTTACCCAAAAATCTTATCGAGAGTGAGCTGTTTGGTTTTGAAGAAGGTGCTTTTACCGGTTCCAAAAAAGGAGGACATGCCGGCAAATTTGAGCTGGCCAACGGAGGTACTATTTTCCTGGATGAAATTGGGGAAATGCCGCTGGATATGCAGGTGAATCTCCTGAGGGTATTGCAGGAAGGTTATGTAACGCGCATTGGAGGCACCAAAAACATTCCTGTCAATGTAAGGGTGATTGCCGCTACCAAGAAGAACCTCATTGATGAACTGAAAAAAGGGACTTTTCGCGAAGACCTCTTTTACCGGCTCAGCGTTATCCCCCTGTTTATTCCTCCTTTGAGAGAACGGGGAAAGGACAAAAAAACGCTTTTCGACCATTTCCTTCAGGTCAAGGCGCAAAAACTGGATAAACCCATGCCTCCTGTATCAGAAGAGTTGATTGAACAGGTTATGCATTATGACTGGCCGGGTAATGTAAGGGAGCTGGAAAACTATGTGGAAAACATTGTCAATTTTAATGGTAACAGCAGTTACAACATCATCAATCCCTCCAAAAACAACGAAACAAACCCTGAATCTTTCGTGGTTAACTCTGCACCCATAAAGGAGAACGGAAATAAAGGCAGGGAGAAAGATTTTGACTACACCCTTGAGGAGCTGGAAAAGCAAACCATCAAAGAGTGTTTTCAGCGAATGGATGGAAATATTTCCCTGGTAAGCCGCAAACTGGGAATCAGCCGTACAACGCTCTATTCAAAAATGAGGAAATACCGGATACAGGAAAATTAACAGAAACTGTATCTGTCTGGTTGATGTTTTGGTAATGCGCAATGGGTGGCAGATAAGCTGGTTGAGAAAGGCTCTGAAACAAATACGATTAACACACAACAACCCTTAATCACATATGACGCAGCGCCATTATTGAGTGATTGAATGATAAATAGCATCATAACTATTCACCCCATCATCAAGATTGAAAACCTTTACGGCTTTCTCCCTTATTTCATCGGGATTTAACTTCAGGACCGATTCCATGCTATCTATGGCCCGATTGAACTGCTCATCAGAGAAGTCTTTCAAAACAAGCCCAACCTTTTCATCAGAAAAGAGCATATCGGTATCTCCCACACCGGTGTTGCAAATCAGGGGAATTCCCATACTCATAATCTCGGCCTGCTTGGTGGGGCTGCTGGCTCTTTTGGAAAAAACCGGCCTGATAAAAAAGATAGAAACCGCAGAAAGAGAGAGGTACAGCGGGACCAGCTTCCGGGGTGCGCGCGATACAATAATATCGGTTTCATCAATGGCGTGCAGGCGGGCTTTTTTCATAATAAAATCAGGGGAGTCGCCCGAAATAAACAGAAAGCGTGCATGGGGAAACCTGCTTTTCAGCTTCTTATAAAATAACAGCATCTCATCGGTCATATACCAGGTTCCAACAGAACCCAGGTAGGAGATAATCAGGTCATCCTTCTTTATGCCAAGTTCTTTTCGCAGGGCTGAAGCTTTCTCCCGGGGCAGGTTTTCACGGGAAAAAAAGCGGGTATCCACACAACAGGGAATGACGGTGGTCCTGGCGGCAACAGATTCGCCAAATAGTTCCCTGATTACCCCTTTCCCGTTATGGGTAAGACTTACAACAGCATCAGCGTGGCTGAAAAATTCCTTCTCCTTCCTTTTAAAATACTTGTAAATGTAGTCGTAAACCGGGTTTTCCAGGTTCCACATGTCTCCTTCGATACGCTCATTGGCCCAGAATCCCCGCATGTCGAACACAAACTTTACACCGTATTTCAGCTTTAAGTCCAACCCTGCCAGTGCAGCAATGTAACTGCGGCAATGTACTACATCAAAATTCTCGCGGAGATGGAGCTTTCGGGAAAGATTTTTGATTTTCAGTACATCCAGAATTTTGGAAATCCATGGGGGACGGGTGGAAAAAGGAAGCGGGCTCCAGGATATACGATTCTCTTTAAGAATCTGCTCCACCTCAAGGGTTTCTTCCCTGGGGATCTTACTTTTCTCACAACTGATGATGTGTATCGTATGTCCTTTGGCTGACAACCCTACCAGGTAGGGAATTACCTGGGAGCGACCCAGTGCATCAGTCATACCATCATAAGACACATACAATATCTTCATTCCATAAATATTATATCCCGGGAATTATTCTGCACATATAGAAAACATCTGCCCATAAAATCTTTCAAAAATAAACAACTTTTGTCATACATTGCTTATTTTATGCAATCAATCGCAAACAAACTTTACCTCCAAAAACATCACATAAATTTAACACTCCCGCTAAAATGACAGACCCTCCTGTTGGCCAGCAATTTATAATATGAACCCTTCCTTTCGTAAAACATTTGTTTATTTTCTTAATGTTTTTTTAACAGCAATGGCTTATATTTGCAAGTGGGACTTATGGATTTACAAATTAAAAAAGCTTAGCTATGAACAGACTAAAAAGAAACTCGCTAAAAATCAGAGCGCACCTGCGAAGGAACTTTGCCGGAAAAACTCTATCCCACCAGCACCTGTTCAGAAAATTGACCAAAGAAAACAAGGAACAAAAAGCCAACATGGAGATGTGGGAAAACTACCTGAATTTTACACGACTCGAGTTTTAGAAAATAGAGCAGCAAAAGAAATTCAGATGCCTTAAAAAATGTATCGGTTAACATTCATCAGTTTTAGCCGCTGTTGGAAGTTACTGTGCGTTTTTTAAGGCTTTTGCATTTATTTAAACTACAGTTAATGTACATTTCGTAATATTGCACTGGCAAACAGTTCTTCCTTTGCAGATATGTAAAGGGAATAAAATTAAAAGCAAAGACCACGTTTATAAATTTGATCGGGTTGAGTTGAACTGTTGAATCGCTGATTTGTTCTGAAGTAAGGACACAATCATCATCATATCAAATTCAAAGAGGAGAGCTTCCCCCATAAGCATTCAAAAATTTACAATTTTACCAACAAATAACTTACCGAAAATCTTACCTAAAATTAAAAGCAAAATGAAAATCAACAGGCTTAATTATTTTTCCTTTTGGGCAATATTGTTTTCGCTGTTTATAACCTCCTGCAACGTATCAGGGCAAACAGAGGAAGAACAACTTCCCCAACCCAAAAACATCATTGTATTCATAAGCGACGGGATGGGGTTTGAGCACCTGCGTGCCAGCAATTATTTCACTTATGGACAAGACAATGCACAGGTATTCCAGCAGGATGACTGGGTGAAATTTGCTATGGCTACCTACCCTTCAGTCATCTCGATTGAAGAGGGAGATACAGTATTCAGCGCGGGATACAACCCCCGCCTTGCCGCAACCAACCATGACTATGTAAAGAGCGATTACACCGATTCCGGCGCAGGAGCTACCAGCCTTTCGACGGGTAAAAAATCTTATAACGGATCCATTGGCATTGGTGTGAACGGTGATACCCTCACGCACATGAGCCAGGCAGCCAAAGCCCTAGGCAAAGCCACCGGGATTGTATCCAGTGTACCTCTCAGCCATGCTACCCCGGCAGGATTTGTAGCACACAATGTACAAAGAAACAATTACGCGCAGATTGCCCAATACTTATTTTTCCATTCTGCAACCGATGTTATCATGGCACCCGGCAACCCGGATTTTGACGATAATGGTCAGCCTGCAGAAGGCAATCCACGATATGTGGGAGGAAGAGAAGTATGGGATTTGCTCAAAGCTAATGATAACAGAACTGTTTTCGAGACCACTGAAGCTACCTTCAGGGCGCAGGATGCAAACGGAGACGGGCAACCCGATCCATGGACACTAATCCAGACGCGCGAGGAATTTCAGCAAATGGCCACCGGAAGCACACCCCGCAGAGTGCTGGGCGTACCCCAGGTTTATTCAACCCTCCAGCAAAGCCGTGATGCTGTTGAAGCTCACAACATGCCCTTCCAGACTCCTTTCAGCGAAAATGTAGCAACCCTTGAAGAAATGACCAAAGCTGCTATCAACGTATTAAGCCAGAATAACAACGGTTTCTTTGTTATGGTGGAAGGTGGTGCTGTGGACTGGGCAAGTCATGACAATGATTCTGCAAGAATGTTAGAGGAGCAAACCGATTTCAACAACGCGGTGAGTGCTGCAGTGAAATGGGTGGAAGAGAACAGCAACTGGGATGAAACCCTGATAATTGTCACGGCCGACCACGAATGCGGCTACCTTACCGGACCCGGAGACCCTGACCCCATTTACAAACCTGTAACCAACAACGGACAAGGCAATGTGCCGGGCATGGAGTGGCATTTCGACAGCCATACCAATGTATTGGTACCTTTTTATGCCAAAGGACCCGGAGCAGAATTATTCAGCCTCATGGCACGGCAAACCGACCCGGTTCGTGGCCCCTTTATCGAAAATACCGACATGGCCAGCCTGGTATTTATGATGTGGGGAAAACCGGAAGTGGAGGTGCATAAATTCAATCAGTAGGGCTTTAGTTCAATTATAGTAGAATAATAAAGGAGGTTCGCGCCTCCTTTTTTTATATACAAATCAACCTGCTGAGCGGAAATTGCATTTCCGATTCTCACATCCGGTAAATAGCAATACCCGCACCATCTTGCGGGCCTGCCATTTCACTACCGTTCCAGGAAATGGTCCCACGACTGTGCACCCTGGAAGTCCCTGCTAAGCGGAAATTGCATTTCCGCGTTACTTTGCATAATATGGGTTTCTTGCTGGAAAAGCGCAAAGTTGCTTGCGCATTAAAAAAGGCCGAACGAGATGTCCGGCCTTTTTTATTTGACAGAAATTAAACTTACCTGAAAACTATTGTTTTATCAAACGATAGTTTTGGGTAGCAAGATTCACTTCCAGTTTATACGTGCCTGCTTTTGCGGGCAATTGTACTTTGCGGTTGTTGCTTTCTACCATTTTGCTTCTGGCATGAGCATAATCAGATGCAGAACCCCAGCGGGTAGCCTGATTCGTCTGGCCATCGGCAAACTGCAGGCTCAAGCCTTCGGTTCCGTCCAGTTCCAGCATGGTGTAAAATTTACCGGGAGCTGTTTTGGTCATTTCTACAGCAGCTCCGATATTCCAGCCAGCTTCCACGACATCGCCAACAAGAAATACTTTCTCAGCAGTAGGCTCAATCCTGTATTTTAACCCGAGAGTATCGGCAACAACACGATAAGATCCCGGCTCTTCAGGTACAGGAATAGCGGCAGGGTCAGGCTCAGCTTCGGTGGGTCGGTAAACCAGGTTACCTTCAATGGTTCCGTCTTCCTCTATGGTAGGGGGATTATCATCTGTACCCCACTGCGGAGCCCATTGGCCAAGAACCGAAATAAATTTCAGAAATCCGGCACCGAGGTCAACTACGATTGCATAGGTAGCTTCTTCCACATGTTCCATTTCCAGCGCTCCGGTATTATCCCATCCCGGAGGCGTTCCATCTCCAAGGATATAAATAGGCGGTACAGCAAACTCGAAAGGAGTTATACTGAAAGTAACATGATTGGAATACTGCATCAAGTCATCAGAAGTATCGGGAATAAATGAGCGAATGCGCATATTCACCTCAGAACTTACATCGGGTTCAAGCCCAAGAGTACCACTGACATCATTCAGCCTGTTCACTATTAAATCATAATCCAGATCATCTAGAGTAGCCACGGTGGCAGGAGCGGCAAAATCATTTCCATCAATATCCACCTCTATAGCATATCGGGGAGGAAGGATGTCTTCCATTACATAATCAGCCGCATTCCAGCTAATATTGAAGAGGGTATCTTCGGCTTCTTCCTGAAGCAGAACATAATCACCTCCTGATTGAGGACTGAGCAATTCAGCCGGTACAATATCATTCAAATCAAGTACCGGATTCTCCTGTTCTTTTTCGCAGGCCACCATAAAAGCAAGCCCAACGAAAACAGTAAATATTATGAATAATCTTTTCATTGATATCAATTTTTGAGATTAATAACCGTCATTTTGAATTAGGTTAGGATTGGCAGTAATGTCGGCAGAGGGAATAGGGAACAATTGGTACCTTTCATCGGTAGCACCCCCTTCAGCAACATTGTTTTTCCAGGGCCAAACATAGTCTCCACCGGTAAACCTGCCAAAACGAATCAGGTCGGTCCTTCTGTGACCTTCCCAGTACAATTCACGTGCACGTTCATCCAGCACTCTGTCGAGGCTCAAAGAGGAAACATTATTGGTTGCATCGCCAAAAGCACGTACACGAAGCGCATTGAAATACTCCAGTGCCTGTGCCGCATTTCCACCTCCACCTCTCAGATGAGCTTCGACGTACATAAGATAAACGTCAGCCAAACGGAATATCGGAAAATCGGTATCAGCATGGGCAAGGTTCGAACCTGGTGTGCCGTCTCTTTTGATATTGGTAAATTTCACCACCGCTAATCCATTGGTGAATTCTCCTAAATCAGGAATATCAACTGTCTGACCATCCTCATAGAACATCCGTCTTCCATCAGTTTCGGCAAACAAATCAACGAGGCCGGAAGTTGTGCGTAAGCCTCCCCAACCGCCGTCCATACCATAATCAGCAGCATCCATACTACCTCCAATGGCAGCGTGGATAATAAAGTTGGTACCACCAAAAGTCTGTGTTTCGATACCATCATAACGAACGGCAAAAATCACTTCATTAAAACCGGGGTTCTGGATGGGATTGTTATCGGCATTAAACAGGTATGCATAGTTAGGTTCAAGGGTATAACCTCCTTCGTTGATTACCAGCTCTGCATATTGCAATGCACCTTCCCATCTGGGAGTACCGGTGTAAACTTCTGCATTGAGATAAAGTTTTGACAACAGAGTCCAGGCAGCAGCTTTATCGGCACGGCCATACTCATTTTGCCGCGGTTCAACCATTTCCGGCAGTATCGCCAGCAGTTCTTCTTCAATAAAGACAAAAAGATCTGCCCGCTGAATCTGCTCAGGAGGGATGGATCCCACAGCCATTTCTTCGGTTACAAAGGGAACATTGCCAAAGATGTCAAGGGCATGCCAGTAGCTCAAAGCTCTCAGGAAACGCGCTTCAGCACGGTAAACCTGGATTTGAGCCTTCAACTGGTCATCAACGCCTCTCTCATTAAGCAAATCGTCGGTAGTCTGACGCAAATATTCATTGGCAAGGGCTATCTGGTAAAATATACGGGAATACATAGCCGTAACGAAAACATCATTGGAACCCCATGCATGATACACGAAGTCTTTGATGGTCTGGTCATCCCAGCCAATAACCGCTTCATCAGTGGTGAGCACCTGATGATACCACAAGGCTCTGAGGTATTGACCAAATCCTTCATCAATACCACTGATGTCGCCTTGTCCTGCAGGTCCTTCCTGACCTGACACGGCCAATCCGGCATATAGCTTGGCAAGCACTTCTTCGTAAGCCGCAGGATCATCATACACCCTGTCCGGGGTGGATTCATTTGGATCAATAGGAGCTACATCCAAATCCTGCAAACACGCCGTAAACAACAGTGATGAACTGATAAATACAGCAATTATATTAAATAGTTTTTTCATCTTATTTTGTTTTTATGGTTTTACAACTGAAGACTTAAACCCAGTACAAAATTTCTCGGACGTGGATAAAAATTATTGTCGATACCGTTGGCAATTTCAGGATCCAATCCATCATATTTGGTGATGATGAAAGCATTTTGTACCGTAAAGGATGCTGTGAGGCTGGTGTTTCCGGGAATCAGGTTTCCGAAGTTGTAAGCCACAGAAATGTTGTCCATTTTAAAGAAAGAGGCATCCTGGATGTAATAATCAGAGAAATATCTTGCGCTGTTAAAGTTTGTATTAAAAACACTGGAGCTGATATTGCTCAGGTAAGGTCCCTCGGGGCGATGCAAACGACTGTACTCTCCATTCATAGAACTTACGTTGTTGTACATAAAATTGCCCAGATTGGCACGACCTGCAAATGAGAAAGTTAAATCTCCATATTCAAATGAGGAGTTCAACCCCAGATAGTAATCGGCAGTGGGCTTTTGATGATGGTAACGGTCTTCATCATCAATTTGTCCATCACCGTTTCGGTCTACATACAATCCTTCAATGGGGTTGCCATCCTGATCATATACCTGCTGGTATACAAAGAAGGAGTTGGGCGCGAATCCTTCACTATTAATCTGAATATTGTTACCAACACCCCCGGAAATGCCTCCTGTAAAATCACCAAGGTATTCAGGATCCTCTGAGATGGTGAGTTTGGTGATTTCGGTTTCACTGTAGGTAGCATTAAAACCCAATCTCCAGACAAAATCAGAAGTTACGACAGGACGTGTATTGATGGTAAATTCAACACCCTGGTTTTCCATGTTACCAATATTGGTAAAAATGGCATTGGTCAGGTTGGTTCCGGCAGGAATGGTGATAAAGTTGATCATATCTTTGGTTTCTCTTTGATAGAATTCAATAGAACCATTGAACCTGTCATTGGCAAAACCATAATCAATACCGATGTTGTAAGTGGTGGTTTCTTCCCATTTCAGGTTAAGATCATACCCTGAAGGACGCAAAGTGGATATTCTTCTGTCTCCAAAGAAATAGTAGGCACCCTGGATGTTTCTTGCATAACGGGGCAGAGCAGGATAAAAATCATCACTAATATCCTGTTGACCTGTAATACCCCAACCCAAACGAAGCTTGAGTTCTGAAACCGCATCCACATTTTGCATGAAGCTCTCCTCTTTTATTTTCCATGCAAAAGCAGCAGATGGGAAAAGGCCCCATTGGTTGCCTTCGGCAAAGCGGGATGATGCATCATTTCTTGCGGTAAAAGTCAAAAGATAGCGATCCATCAGATTGTATTGCAAGCGACCAAAAAACGAAAGAAGATATAGTTCCTGTTTGCTTTCTGTATCTGCAAATACCCGATAACCATCATTCAGTCCCAGTTGTTGCCCCAGGTTGTTTTCAAGGTTGGTATCAAAAGCAGAACTTCCTTCATAAAAATGCTGCCAGGAATATCCCCCCATTACATCAAGACTACTCTGCAAGGCAGGAATATCGGTAACGTAGTTCAGGTAAAAATCAATCAATTCATTTTTCTTCTCCTGGTCATAAACACGCCGTTGTCCACCTCTTACCAGTGACCATGCAGCATAGTCAGGCACATTGATTTCGCCTTCACTCTTAGAATAGTCGTAAGCCACGTTGAGGTTGGCTCTTAATTCTGGAAGAAAAGGAAGGCGGTAATCCAACTGCGCATTACCGATAAAACGGTTAACTGTTGAAATATCTTCGCGAAGCTGGAGCAAGGCAACGGGATTGGAAGTTGCTACGGGCTTGGGGAGGCCTGATTCAGTAGTCCAGGCATAATATCCACCAAAATCTTCACTATCTGTTGTTACCGGTTGTGTAGGATCGAACATAACTGCAGCACCTATGGCACCGTTATCAGCAAAAGTATTGTTTACGTTTACTCCTCTTGCATTCAGGTTCACTTTCAGATCGTCATTCAGGAAAGTGGGGCTCAGATTAATGGCACCTGTGATCCGGGTCATGTTGTCAGTATCCAGCACACCATCGTGAGATGAAAATCCCACGGAAGCACGGTAGGGAACATTCATGAGTGCGCCGGTAGCACTTACGTTATGATCATGTCCGAAAGCATCACGATAAATCTGATTCTGCCAGTCGGTGGAGGCATCACCCAGCAAATCCAATACATTCGGGTTATTTCCATGTCTTTCATTCACCAGATTGCGAAACTGGTCAGC
Organism: Sphingobacteriia bacterium; assembly: GCA_011390575.1. Lineage (GTDB taxonomy): Bacteria > Bacteroidota > Bacteroidia > Bacteroidales > UBA7960 > SKVR01. Next base: position 40,156 of record JAABSE010000006.1, on the reverse strand, counting down.
ACCCAGTACATCAACCAATTGCGTATTGGAAGAAAGGGAGTATGTACCATTATAAGCAAGACGCAAAGCTTGTCCTTCCTGACCTTTTTTCGTGGTAATAATAATAACACCATTAGAAGCTCTTGAACCATAAATGGCAGTGGCAGAAGCATCCTTCAGTACGGTAAATGTTTCAATATCATTGGGATTGATGGTACTAAGCGTACTTCTCATCCCGTCAATACCTCTGTTATCAACAGGCACGCCATCAATCACCACCAATGGATCATTGGTAGCAGAAAGGGATGAGCCTCCACGGATACGGATGGTTTCGTCAGCACCGGGAGCCCCGCCGCCGGAGGTGATTTGTACACCGGCCATTTTACCCATGAGCAGTTCACTGGGAGTGGTAATATTTCCCCGGTTAAATTCAGCTTCCCCCACTACAGCCACCGAACCGGTAGCATCTTCTCTTTTCTGAACTCCATAACCGATAACGATGAACTCCTCCAGCATGGTGATGTCGGCAAAAAGTTCGAAGGTTACGGAAAGGGTTTCACCCTCAGGCAGGTTAACTTCTCTTCTGCTGGGATCGTATCCCAGGAAAGAAGCTACAAGTGTGATGTCGCCGGCAGGAGCACTAAACTCAAACTGGCCATCCATGTTGGTTACTGTACCGATGGTTGTTCCTTCCACCAATACACTTGCGCCGGGTAAGGTTTCGCCTGTTGCCCGGTCTACAACCGTACCTGTTATCCGGCCGGTTTGTCCCTGGGCTGCAAAACTAAAAACCACAAGCAGCAATGCAAATAATCTGGCAATCTTCTTTACCATTTTGTTTGGATTTTTGATTAATAAAATTGATTAATTTAAAGTTGTTTTTTGTTTGTGTAAGTTGATAATAAAAAAATGTACCCGAAGGTTTGAATACCCTGAAAGGAATTTTTCCCCTTTCGGGATTGAAGTTTAAACAATTGTTAATTTTTCGTTAGTTTAAGATTAAAAACAGTGAAAAGCAAAAGTATAAAAAAAAACATGATTTGCTAATATTTTCCGCCTGACTATCAACAAATTGGCGTGTTTTTTTACCGCAAACGTTTGCGACAACGTTTGCGATTTGCTTTGCGAATTCGTTTGCATAACATCAATTTGCAAAACATTGTTTAATTTCAACTGAAAAAGCATTCAACTATTATGCTTTTGTGTTGGCAAAAAGTTTTCTAAAACACATGAACTCCCCCTCCCTTTTTTTCGTACTTTTATAGCTTTCGTTGCAGGGTTTATTTTAAACTGTTCAACCAGCAAATTTCACATTCTGTTATGAAGCCTCATCTTACATCTATCAGCGACATTGCCAAGGCATTAGGCGTATCTCCCTCCACTGTTTCAAGGGCACTGAAAGACCATCCCGATATCAGCGAAGGGACAAGAGAAAAAATCAAAGCCTTTGCAGCAAAGGTGAATTACCGACCCAATGCGCTTGCCCTGAGCCTGAAAAAGCAGGTTTCACATACCATTGGTATTGTTATTCCCGAAATTGTTCATCACTTTTTTTCTTCCATCATCAGTGGAATAGAGGACATTGCTTACAGCAAAGGATACCGTGTGATGATTTGTCAATCCAACGAAGATTTCGGGCGTGAAGAAATGAATGTGCAGGCATTACTCGATCATCGGGTAGATGGCCTGCTGGTTTGTATGAGTAAAAGCACCGAAGATTTCAGTCACTTCCTCTCGGTATATCGCAGCCAGATACCCATGGTTTTTTTCGACCGGGTTTGTAAGGAAATTGATACCGACAGGGTAATCACCGACGATTTTAACGGTGCAAGACTGATTACTTCCCACCTGATTGAAACAGGTTGCAGGAAAATTCTTCACCTGGGAACCCAGCCCCACCTGCATATCGGACAGGAGAGGCTGCAGGGTTATATGCAGGCACTCAAAGACAATAATATCCCGTTTGTTCCTGAGCTGGCGCTCAAATGCGATACCCCCCAGACAGTGCTGGAACACAAAGATATCATTCTGTCCATGGCAGATAAGATTGACGGGGTTTTTGCCGTTAACGACTCCACAGCTATCACTGCCATGCACATATTAAGAGAGAACGGTTACAGAATTCCAGAAAATATTTCAGTGGCAGGATTTGGAGACGATCCGGTGGCCAACCTGGTTTTTCCCACCCTTACTACCCTCGAGCAACAGGGCTATCAAATGGGGCAGGAAGCCATGAACCTTTTATTGGAAAGACTATCCCAACCCGAATCAGAACTCAAATCAAGAATAAAGGTATTTCAGCCCGAGCTCAAAAAGAGAAATTCAACCAAAGCCATCAAGGCAAAATAAAATTGGTTTGATTTTTTCCTCATCAAATAATCCCGTACATTTGTGTTGGACAAACTATATTTTCCCTTCTTAAGATACAGCCCATGAAAGGAAGCACCCAAATGGCCTTCAGAACTTTGTTTCTTCTTTTTTTCCTGGCCACACAGCCATTGCTTGCTCAATTAAGTACGGATGAAACACCTTACTCCCTGATTCATAGCCTTTCATTGCCTGAAATTGAACCCATTAAGGTGTATTTCAGCGAAAACATGATTGACAAGGAAGTTTACCGTGAGGAATTCCCCATGTTTGCAGGGGTATCCATTCCTGTGCATGAGAAATTTTCGCAAAGGGCACAACCTACTCTGCTGCCCGACGGCAGCGTATTGTGGCATGTAATGATTACCGTTCCGGGAGCCACAGCCTTGGGGATTGTATTTTCTGACTTCCACATAGAAGAAAATGACAAATTGTTTATTTTTGATGACACAAAAAAGCATCACATAGGGGCATTCACGCAGGCAAACAATACATCACACGGTAATTTTTCAACCCGTATTTTACCCACTTCCACATTGATCATCGAATATCATGCGCAAAATGCCAATATAAACCAGGCACCTGATTTTACCATTGATGAGATAATATATCTCACCGACGACACCTTTTTGGAGCCATCAACCGAAGGCACCAAATCCTCAGGAGATTGCAACGTGAATGTAAATTGCCCGGAAGGAAATATGTGGCAGAAACAGAAACGCGGGGTGGCAAGAATCCTGCTCCGCCAGGGAACAAACTGGTATAACTGTACGGGTTCACTGATAAACAATACTTTCAATGACGCTACTCCCTATTTTTTAACCTCTGACCACTGTGGCAGCAGTGCCAGCAGCAGCGATTTACAGGCATGGCAGTTTTATTTCAATTATGAATACCCGGGCTGCCCAAATAGCGGAGGAACGCCCAATACCAGGATGCTTACCGGTGCGTCGATAGTAGCCAAAGCCCCCATCAGCCAGGGAACAGACTTCAAACTCCTGTTGCTCAATGACGATGTTCCCATTGACTGGAATCCATATTTCAACGGATGGTCTGTTTCTTCACGCGATCCACTGGCAGGTACGGGCATCCATCATCCCTCGGGTGATGCCAAAAAGATTTCAACCTATACCAACCCACTCCAACAGGGAACCTTTACCGGGGGCATGCCCAATGGATACTGGAGCGTGGTTTGGGAAGAAACCGAGTCGGGGCACGGGGTTACCGAAGGAGGCTCCTCGGGATCACCTATTTTCGACCAGCATGGACTTATTGCCGGCACCCTCACAGGGGGCGGAGCCAGTTGCTCCAACCCAACCTCACCCGATTTTTACGGTAAGTTTTACCTCCACTGGATGGCCAATGGAGATGCTCCGGAAACACAATTAAAGACATGGCTTGACCCGGATAATGAGAATCCCGAACAACTTTTTGGGTACGATCCCAATGCCATAACCAATTTTGTTGTGGTGGAAATTGACCCGCCCCTTTCCGGCACCGTATTGGGTGCAGGGTATTTTGCAGAAACAGAGAATGTGAATCTTTCTGCCACTCCCAGTGATGGTTTTCGCTTTAAAAACTGGACCGACACCCTGGGACAAATCGTTTCGGTTAACAAAGATCTTCAGTTTACCATGCCCGAAGCAGAAGTTATGCTCTTTGCCAACTTTACCGATGAGGTAAATATTGAAACCCCTCACGAACTATCACAGAACATTAATATTTACCCCAACCCGGCTCAGGACTTCATCAAAGTGTATTTTGGAGAAGTAAAAGACAAGGTGCAAGTTACACTAAGTAGCATTACAGGACAGATTTTAACTCCGCCGGTGATCATCAATACAGGGGAGAAATCCTCCCATACAATTTATCTTGATCATATTGATGACGGAATTTATTTCCTCACCATCAGCACAGGAAATAGTACTATAACCCGCAAGGTTATAATCAGGTAGCGAACATTAGCATACAACAATGGTAATCAATGTTTTATGAAATCTAATTAATTTACAGAGCCTAATTTTTTCAAAAGAAAAAGGTGCTGTTTTCATTTTTTTTTCATTACTTTGGATGTTTTTTCCCGCGTAAAATGGGTAAAACAAAGGCTCACAGATTGATAGCAGAATAATAAATTCAATTTAAAATAAAAACGTTAAGGATATGTCGATTAAGCATAAGACATTGGATCTTAAGAAGAGGATGCAGGGAGCACTCCTGGGCGGTGGACAGAAAGCCATCGAAAAACAACAATCAATGGGAAAAATGACCGCAAGGGAAAGGATTGTTGCCTTGTTGGATCCCAACTCATTTCATGAGTATGACCTCTTTGTAGAACATGCCGCAAGAGATTTTGACATGGATAAAAAGCACCTTCCCGGTGACGGAGTAATCACCGGCACAGGAACTATAAGTGGCTTTCCGGTTTGTATCTACGCCCAGGATTTTACCGTAGCAGGAGGATCCCTGGGAATTATGCATGCCCGCAAAATATCCAAGATAATGGACCACGCCATGAACCTGAAGATTCCCATCATTGGGATCAACGACTCAGGTGGGGCAAGAATCCAGGAAGGGGTAAACTCATTGGCCGGGTACGGTGAAATTTTTTACCGCAATACGCTGGCTTCCGGTGTAATTCCACAGATTTCTGTAATACTCGGCCCTTGCGCCGGGGGAGCAGTTTACTCTCCTGCCCTTACCGACTTTGTATTTGTGGTAGATAAGATTTCCAAAATGTTTATCACCGGCCCCGAGGTAATCAAGTCGGTACTGGGAGAAGAAATCAGCATGGAAGAGCTGGGAGGCGCCCGTGTGCACTCCGAAATAACAGGTAACGCACATTTTTTCGCAGAAAGCGAACAGGAGTGTCTGCAACAAATTAAAAAGCTGGTTAGCTTTATCCCGTGGAACAATTCCAAAAAAGCGGATGCTTTCCCCAAGAAAGCCCCCAAATCGCGTCAGTTCAAAATTGACAATATAATACCCACAGACCCCAGAGAGCCCTACGATGTAAGAGATGTTATCCGCTCAATCAGCGACGACAGCGATTTCTTTGAAGTACAGGAACTCTTTGCTGCCAACATGGTAGTAGGATTTGGCCGTATCAATGGCGATACGGTTGGTTTTGTTGCCAATCAACCCATGGTATTGGCAGGGGTACTGGATGTGGATTCTTCTGATAAGGCAGCACGTTTTATCAGGTTTTGCAACGCCTTCAATATTCCCCTGGTAACCCTTGTTGACCTGCCGGGCTACCTGCCGGGTATCGATCAGGAACATGCCGGTGTTATCAGGCATGGTGCCAAAATTCTTTACAGCTACTCAGAAGCTACTGTACCCAAAATCACGATTATTCTGCGCAAAGCATACGGGGGTGGATACATTGCCATGTGCTCCCGCCATCTCAGAGCCGACTTTGTCTTTGCATGGCCCACAGCCGAAATTGCCGTGATGGGTCCTGAAGGGGCTGCCAATATTATTTTCCGCAACGAAATCAAAAATGCAGAAAATCCCGAGCAGGTCAGACAGGAAAAAGTAGAAGAATACAAGAAAAAATTTGCCAACCCATACGTGGCTGCTGCTCATGGTTACATTGATGCAGTAATTGAACCCAACGAAACCAGAAGGTTTGTAGTACATGCCCTGGAGGTTTCCAGCCAGAAATCAGAACTCAGACCTAAGAAGAAACATGGAATTCCTCCATTCTGATGCATGGGTTCAATCCAAGGCAATTGATGTATTTTTAATTGATGAATAATGGAAAAAGATAATAACACTGCAGAGAACGAAGTGGTTTTTACAGAGTTTGTGGTAGATGATGCGAGCTACAAAACCCAGCTCAATAAAATGTATCGCAATCGCAAACCTTATGAACCCATTAACCCATCGCACCTGAAATCCTTTATGCCCGGAAACATTCCGGAGGTTAATGTTAAGGAGGGTGATCAGGTGAAGGAAGGAGACATTTTGCTGATTTTGGAAGCCATGAAAATGAAAAACCATATTCTTGCTCCTTTTGATGGAACGGTAACCGCTATCAATGTAAAGGTTGGCGATAAAGTTGCCAAAAATCATATTTTACTGGAAGTAAAGCCCGAAGTAATAGCCTGAGGCTATAAGAAACATACAACCAGGCGTGTAAATTCAGATTAGTAGTCAGCCGGAGCATCCACTGAAAATTTGCTCCGGCTGTTTTTTTATTCATTGCATTAAACTAGATTGATTATGAAACTGGTATTTGCCACCCACAACCCCCATAAGCTTGCTGAAGTACAGTCCATGCTTCCTGAAAACATGAAAATCCTTGGGCTTAAAGATATCAACTGCAAAGAAGACATTCCGGAGACACAAGATACATTGCAGGGAAACGCATTGCAAAAAGCAAGATTCGTGCGGGAACACTATTGCTGTTTCTGCTTTTCGGATGATACAGGACTTGAAATTGATGCCCTCGACGGCAGACCCGGGGTATTATCGGCCCGCTATGCCGGAGAAGCAAAAGACAGTGTTGCCAATATGGAAAAAGTATTGAAGGAATTGGAAGGGGTTGAAAACCGCAAGGCACGTTTCAAAACAGTAATTGCCCTGCTGCTCGAAGACGAAGAGCTCCTTTTTGAAGGTGTTGCCGAGGGAGAAATCATCAAAGAAAAAAGGGGTGTGGAAGGATTTGGATACGACCCCATATTTGTTCCCAAAGGCTATGATCAAACCTTTGCCGAAATGCCTCTGCATGAAAAAAACCGTATCAGCCACAGATACAAAGCCTTTAACCTGCTGTCAGAGTACCTGATGTCTTTAAACTATTTTTAACCAATAGGTTCACCCATTCATAGCCTGCTCCAGCACATCCGAAAATAATTCTTTCAATGAGATGCCCACATATTCTGCCTGCTGCGGTACTATGCTCCTTTCTGACATTCCAGGGGTAATATTGGCTTCCAGGAAAAAGAGTTTGTCCTTACTGAAAATATAGTCCAGCCTGCAAATCCCCCGCAGCTCAAATTTCTCATACAAAAAGCGGGTTGTATCCTGCACCTGCAGGGTAAACTCAGGCGATATGCGCGCGGGAGTGATTTCATCTGCTGCTCCCTGCGTATATTTCGCTTCGTAATCAAAGAATCTGGCTTCGGTATTGCTCACTATTTCCGTTACAGGCAGTACCAGCACTTTACCCTGGCGACGGTAAACACCACAGGTAAGTTCTACTCCTTCAATATACTCTTCCACCAGGGCCTCATCATCATGCTCCAGGCAGGCTTCCATGGCAGCCAGCAAATCCTCATTTCGTTTTACAAAGGTGGTGCCCAAACTTGATCCGCCCTTGTTGGGTTTTACAAAAACCGGCAGATGAACCTTGCTGAGAATACGATCCAGGGATAGCTCCTCCCCTTTCCTGAATTTGGCCGAACGGGCTACATGCATCCCCCAGTGAGCAGCCAGGGCATTGCAAAAATACTTGTTGAAGGTAAGAGAACAAGCCAGCTGCCCGGATGTGGTATAGGGAATCCCCATCAGATCAAAATATCCCTGCAATTTTCCATCTTCACCCGGTGTGCCATGTATGGTAATCAATGCACAGTCGAAGCTGATCTTCTCCCCGCTGTGCATTACAGAAAAATCATTTTTATCTACAGGCCTTTCAGTACCGTCATCCTGAAGAAATACCCACCTCTTGCCGGAAATAAGTATGGTAAATACATTGAATTTCCCGGCATCAATATTTTTACGTATGATGGCGGCACTATTTACAGATATAACATATTCTCCGGAATCGCCACCGGCAACAAGGGCTATGTTTTTCTTCATGGATATTTTTAGGTTTAATAGATGATTCCTTGATGGGTTGATGAGAAGCAAAGTTATGATTCTTGACAAAGAAAATAAGCAGGAAATAAAAAAATCATTGCAGAGAATGCAAAAAACAATTATTCACTTAAAAGGTTAGATAGCCTAAACCGTATACCACAACCTCCTTTTCACCGTTACTTATCAGACACAACAACTAAATTAGTTCAAGCACCTCCAATATCGCCAATTAATTATTAATTTTGGGCGGTAAAAATGCAGTGGGTCTAAAGCCAGTTTGGCAGCAATTATCCGGAACATTCCATTAAATTGCCCTGCAAACTCTTTAGATGCAGCTACTAACTATATTTCAAGCCAATGAAGATTATATCTTTTTTAAAAAGCAAAACCTTCCGCAACCACTTTCTACTGGCACTTGCTGCCAGTATCGCTTTATTGTGGTTTTCGATAAAAGCCCTTGATATATATACACGCCATGGCCGTACCATTGAAGTACCTGACCTGGATGGGATGGAACAAAAACAGGCAGAGCAGGTCCTGAAAAGAATGAACCTCAGGCCGGTGATTAACGACTCCATTTTTGATACAACAAGAGACAGGGGCTCTGTTGCGGCACAAAACCCTGAAGCAGGATCTGAAGTGAAGAGAAACAGAACTATATATCTAACCACGGTGGCCATATTACCGGAAATGGTAGCCATGCCCGATCTAACAGACCTTTCCTTCAGACAGGCGCAATCGCTGCTGGAAACGTACGGTCTGAATGTAGGAACCCTTGATTACGTACCCAACATTGCCAGAAATGCCGTTTTGCAACAAAAATACAATCAGGGCACCATACAGCCAGGCACACCTGTTGAGAAAGGAACAACCATTGATCTTGTGCTGGGAACCGGTGAAGGAAGCAGCTATGTCAACGTGCCCCTGGTAATCGGCAAAAGCAGGGAAGAAGCCATCAGGCTCATCAATGCATCTTCATTGAATGTGGGCCAGGAAGTTTTTATGGACGAACTGACCGATAGTGTCAGAGTTTACAGACAGTCGCCCAATGTTCTTAACCGTCCGCAACAAGTATCTATGGGAAGCACTGTAGATTTATACTACCGCTCGGCAGAGGAATTTGACTTTGATGAATATACCCGGGAATTGCTCAGTGTGCCTACTCCTAATCTTATGGGTAAAACACCCTGGGAAGTAATGGATGTGCTGGAAGAGTCGCTGCTGATGTTGGGAGAGGAGGTATATGAAGAAGGAACCACCACACAAAATGCCAGAGTGTACAGACAAGAGCCTGACCCGGAAGAGGAACCAACCATCCTGAGAGGTACAGAAATTAAAATATGGTACAACAGCGAAGAATAGTTTGCAGCACAGGTAATTTCAAACAATAATACAGGGTTAAAACGGTTTTTCTATAGAAAGCCAAACGTTTTACCCACCATTGATTGCACATGACAAAGAAATTTTTATTATTACTGTGTATAGTATTAGCGGGCCTGGCAAGTAGCCAGGGCCAGGAGATTCTGAGACCCCTGGCCGGGAATCCTGCAAAAATGCAATTCCGCGACAGTGTTTTCACCAAAACAGAACCGGGCACGGCACTTACCCTCCCTCTAAGGGAAGACTTTTCCTATGCCGGCCCCTATCCCGACCCAATGCTATGGGAAGACAATTACGTTTTTGTCAATACCGGCTTTGCTGTAAATCCCAAATCTTTTGGAACAGCAACTTTTGATGCCCTCAATGCACAAGGGGAGATATATTCGGAGGCCGAGGAAGACAACTATCAGTTTTCTGCTGATTTTCTTACTTCACGCCCCATCCGTTTAGATTCTGTATTTGGTAGTGAGCCGGCCGCTTTGCAACCTTCCGACAGCATTATGCTTACTTTTTTCTACCAGCCCCAGGGCCGTGGAAGTGCCCCCAGGCAGCGGGATTCGCTGGTAGTGGAATTTTTGCATACTCCCGGCTATTACACTGAAGACCCCGAAAACCCTGACGAAGAGATTTGGGTAGATGATTTGTGGGAAAGCATCTGGCGTGCCGAAGGAGAAAGCCTGGAAAGTTTCGTGGAGAACAACGACAGCACTTTTTTTAAGCAGGTAGCCTTGTTTATTGATGAGGAAATCTACCTGAGAGATGATTTTCAGTTCAGGTTTCGCAATTACGCCAGTTTCCCGCTGAGCAAAACACCGGATAATTTTGCCGGTAACATAAGCAACTGGAACGTGGATTATATTACCCTTGATTATGGCCGCTCGGTTGCGGATTCTTTTTATTATGATATCGCTTTTGCGGCACCGGCGCAATCCATTTTGCAGGATTTACAGTCCATGCCCTGGTCGCACTATATCATTGACCCCGAAAGCCGGCAAAGAGCCAGGTTTAATGTGGACATTGCCAACCTCGACAATATGACCCTCAACTATTCTTACCGCTATTACATTACGGACGAACAAGGCTCGGTGGTGAGAAATTACAACGGAGGAACCCGGAATATTGCCCCCTTCCATATTGGAGGATACCAGAGTTTTGAAGAGCATGCCAATCCAATCCTGGTGCCCAATCCCCTGGGATCGGGAGCACTGCAGCCCGCTCCGTCGCGCTTGTTTAAGATAAACCATGTAATACGACAAGGAGATAACGGGGACTCATGGACAAGAAACGACACCATTGTCTTCCGGCAGGTGTTCGACAATTACTTTGCATTTGATGATGGTAGCCCTGAAAACGGATACGGAATTGCAGGGTTCAATGCAAAGGGAGCTGTAAGATTTATCCTCAGCCATACAGACACCCTGGAAGCAGTGCAGTTTTATTTCAACCCTACCCTTTACAATCAGAGCGTACATCCGTTCATATTAAAAGTATGGAAAAACCTGGAACCGGAAACCGTTCTTTATGAATCAGAACCTGTTAGCGTGGAATTCGGTGAAAGTCTCAATCAGTTTGTCAGCTTTCCCCTCGACCCGCCTCTGGCTGTTTCTGACACCATTTATGTGGGGTGGGAGCAAACGACCAATGAGTTTCTCAATATCGGGTATGACCTTAGCAGCACTGCCACCGGCCATATATTTTTTAACTCGCATGGCGAGTGGCTTCCCTCCATATACGAAGGAGCGCTGATGATACGACCCGTATTCGGACCTCAGACCATTACACACACGCCCACTGAACCCATACCAGGAGAAATGAAGGTTTACCCCAATCCGGTGCGCCACAACAGCTTGAACATTGAATTGCCCCAGAACCTTACCGGTGATTACGAAGTACGGATATTTGATGCCTCCGGCAGGTTAGTGAGCACCTATCACAATCAAAACAGGCTGGATGTATCTTCACTGGTCAACGGCATGTATTTCCTTCAGGTTACCACCCGTGGAGCAGTAGCCGCAGAACCCTCACGCTTTATCATTGCCCGATAATAAAATTTACCCCTATGACAGATTACCAGGAACATCCCGAGGAGGAGAAAAATGAAAATGATGAGCAGGAGATGTATGAACATCATCGGTTTGTTTCCGATAAGGGACAAGGGATGCTGCGCATTGACAAATTCCTTATGGCCAGGCTTGAGAATACCAGCCGCAACAAAATTCAAAATGCAGCAAAAGCCGGAAACATCCTGGTAAACGACACACCTGTCAAGTCCAATTACAAGGTAAAACCCCTGGATGTGGTAAGCATTGTGCTGGCCTTTCCGCCCCGCGAAATAGAGCTTATCCCCGAAAATATTCCTATCAACATCCATTATGAAGATGAGGATATTCTGATTGTCAACAAAGAAGCAGGCATGGTGGTACATCCGGGACATGGAAACTATACCGGAACCCTTGTAAATGCATTGATTTACCACTTCAGGGATTTACCCATGCAAAACAATGAGCCGGTAAAACCCGGCCTGGTGCATCGCATTGACAAAAATACTTCCGGAATACTGCTTATTGCCAAGAATGAGCTTGCTCAAACCCGGCTGGCCAAGACTTTTTTTGACCGCAAAATTGACCGTTTGTACCATGCCATGGTTTGGGGCGACCTGAAGGAGGATGAAGGAACCATCACAGGCCATATCGGACGCAGCCTGAAAAACAGGCAGGTAATGGAGGTTTTTCCCGATGGTGAGCATGGTAAACATGCCGTGACACACTACAGGGTGCTGGAAAGGTTTGGATATGTGACCCTGGTAGAATGTAAACTCGAAACGGGCCGAACCCATCAAATCAGGGCACACTTCCGGTATATCGGACATCCGCTGTTCAATGACGAAACTTACGGGGGCGACCGTATTTTGAAAGGAACAACCTTTACCAAGTACAAACAGTTTGTTCAGAATTGCTTCAAGGTATGCCCCAGGCATGCTCTTCATGCAAAGACCCTGAGCTTCATCCATCCTGCCACCAGAGAGCAGATGTCGTTTAACTCTGAACTTCCTGATGACATGCAGCAGCTGATAGATAAATGGCGGCATTATGCCAAACACAAAGCCCTGGAGGAAGACCCTGAACCAGCAGATGATACCTTGGGAGAAAATCCAGAGTAACCTGCTAAAAAACAAAAGCCTTTGCAAAGACATGTTCTGCAAAGGCTTTCGCTTTTCCGAAGATATAACAGTGAGAATATTAAATCTTTAGTCGTAAACCCGCAAGGAAATGCCTTCCTGCCTGCGGAAAGTAACCATCCTCAAGTGCTATCAGATTGCTGTCGCCCAGAATTCCTTTATAAATCCATGCGTTGGTAACATAGTCCACATCAAACAGGTTGTTGATGGCGAAACTGAACTCAAGTTCCTTAAAATAGCTGTTGCGGAAAATGTAGGACAGCCTCAGATCGTTCACAAAATACGCATCCAGCATGCGGTCGGGGTTCATGGTATTGTCAATGTATTGCTCCGACACATATTTTCCGGTAAGGGCAACGGAAGCATCCTTTACAGGTGAAGTCTTCAGCATTAGCGAACCCACCAGGGAGGGAGAAAAAGCTATATCTGTGTCCTCATAGGTTGCTACATGGGTGCCGATCCAGTTCCAGTCTTCATCATACACATCAGAATATTCCGTAAATTCAGGAATCTTATTGCGGCTCAGACTCAGGTTTCCGGACACTTCAAAAAACCGGTTGTAGCGATAGCCTGTTTCCAACTCCACACCCATGCGGTAACTGTCTTCAATATTGGTTCTTGTAAAACCTCCCACATCATTGATCTCACCGGTGAGAATCAGTTGATCTCTGTAATCCATCAGGTAATAATTTACGGCTGCATAAAGTTTAGAGGCAGTAAATTTATATCCCAGTTCCGTGTTGCGCAGGGTTTCGTGCCGGGGCCGGCTTTCGGGTGATGACTCAGTAAAATCGCGTCTTACAGGTTCACGGTTGCTGATACCGTAAAAAGCATACACATTATGTGCGGGAGAGATTTCATAGACGAAGCCTGTTTTGGGATTCCAGAAATTAAAAACAGCTCGCTGGTCCAGCGATACCACCTCTTCATTTACCATACCCAGCCCTTCAAAGTCGTAAACAATTTCCCGGTATTGCAAATCACCGAATACATATAATCCGGCAAAAAGCTCATAGTTTAGTTTCACAAAAGTATTGAAGTCGGTTTTGGCAGCATCATTTTCATAATACCTGTATCCTTTTTCAAAACCTTTGGCTAACTGTGCCCAGATAATTTCACCAAAATGATCACCTTCATATTTGTTAAAGCCACCTCCCAACACTGCCTGAAGCCTGTCAAGGCTCTTATAGTCCAGCGAGTAGGTAAGCCCGTAGAAATGGTTATCGAGCCACCTTTGTCTGATCAGATCGGTACGGCTGAAAATGGTAGAATCAATCATTACATCTGGCAAGCCATAGTTGCTGAATTTATCATTCTCACGATATTGTTCATAATATCCTCTTCCGTAAGTGTAGTGCAAAGAAGTATTTCCCACCCATGAGGGAGAAAACTGATGGGTAAGATGCAGCTGATAATGGTCTTGCTGGTAATTATCGGTTTCATTATCATAGTACTGCACATTACCTTCCTCGTCACTATACTCACCCGAGGGGTTGTAGGTAGGATTTTCCTCAAGCAGATAGCCGGGAACTCCGTTCCAGGCCTGGTATGTTTTTTCCGAGCCAGAGAAGGCAATGGCTTTCAATGCGGTACGCTTGCCATAATATCCACCTGAGAGGTAAAAGGATTTCAGGTCGGAAGAAGAGCGGTCAATATAACCATCCGAGTTAATCCTGGAAAGTCTTCCGTCAAAGGCCCAGCCTTTACCCATCAAGCCCGTTCCGAAACTAACCGAGTTTCTGAGGGTATTAAAAGAGCCTCCTGAACTAAAGACTTCAGCATAGGAATCTTCTCTGAGCTGCAGGGTTTGCACACTGATGGTGGCCCCGAAAGCGGCCGCACCCTGAGTACTGGTGCCTACCCCACGCTGAATCTGAATATTCTCAGTGGAGGTAGCCAGGTCAGGCATATTCACCCACCAAACTCCATGCGATTCGGCATCGTTAACCGGAATCCCGTTGATGGTAACATTGATACGGCTGTTATCACTTCCTCTGATATTCATCCAGGTGTACCCTACCCCGGCACCGGCATCGGAGCTGGTTATCAGGTTGGGCGTTTGGGAGAGAAGGAAAGGGAGATCCTGTCCCAGGTTTACACTTTGAATATCCTGTTTGCTCACATCTGTGCGCGTTGAGGGAGTGCGGTTGTCAGCCCGCGTGGCTTTTACCACTACCTCCTGCGACAGAAAAGAAGAACGCTCCAGCAAAATTTCTACCTGCTGCACATGAGCAAGATTGATTTCCAGGGTTCGGGCCTGAAAACCCAGATAAGAAATTTTCAGGGTAATTTGTTCCTGGCTAAGCCCTGTCAGCGCAAAGCTACCATCAGAATTCGTATGGGTACCCTTAAAGGTACCCTCGATTACTACATTAGCGCCGGGCAAAGCCGATTGGTCCGACGCATCTTTTACAGTTCCCCGCAGGGAGTGCTGCGCAATGGACGGTAGGGCAAGAAGCACTGCCACCACCATTGTTGTCAGAAATCTCATTTTAATAATTTATTTTTGGGTTTAACTTAAGGAGATTAAAAGGGGAAAATCTCCGATAAAAGTCTGTCCCTTCCCTTCGCCGGCACTACCCGGATCAGGTTCAATGGGTTTGATCTCAGCCCGTAACTTTAGGGCACCCCTATTTTGACTTAAGATGCAAAGGTAAATACTTTTTCGGGAAACCCTGTGAAAACAAATGTTAACAACACTCCAGCCCTGCCAAAATATGGGGCTATTTGGTTACTTTTGCAATAGCAGATATCAAATAGCAGTAATATTCAAGGATACCACCATGTCAGAAAAGAAAAATATCATCATCATCAATGGTCCCAACCTTAACCTGCTGGGATTGCGGGAGACTTCTGTTTACGGGAATACATTTTTTGAAGATTACCTGGAAAAGCTCAGAAAATACTTTCCACAGGTAAATATTGAGTATTTCCAAAGCAATGTAGAAGGGGAACTCATCAACAAGTTGCATGAAAAAGGATTTTCAACTGATGGAATCATTCTGAATGCCGGCGGTTATACACATACTTCAGTAGCACTTGGAGATGCTGTTCTGGCCATCAATGCTCCGGTGGTTGAAGTGCATGTATCCAACATTTTCTCCAGGGAAAGCTTCCGGCACAGCTCGCACATTGCTGCGGCATGCGCAGGCAGCATCAGCGGGTTTGGGCTTGAGGGCTACAGGCTTGCCATCGACAGTTTGATCAATACCATCATCTGATTCTTTCACCATCAAGGGGGTTATAGCTTCATGAACCGGGCAGTATCCAGCCGGGAAAACTGCTTTTTACCCATCAGAAAGTATTCTTTTACAATACTATTTCCATACACCCCTGACACTGCTATGTAAGGCAGAGCTTTGCCCTCTTTTCGTTTTTTTCTTAGATTTCGAATTACAGAAAATGTGGCTTTGTATACGGCCAGAAAATCCCGGTGTTGCCCGCCAAGCAAAAATTTAGCTGCAGCTATCTGATCAAGTACAAGCCTTTTGAGCAAAACAACATAGAATTGCCGGGCAGGTAGATTTTTTGCCAGCAATAAAAGGTTATTTCTGAAGTTGAGATAAGTTTTCCTCGGATTATTTTTCGGCAGGGTCCCTCCACCCACATGATATACTACCGACGATGGTTGACATACGATGCGTTTTCCCATTCTTTTCAACCGCCAGCAAAGGTCGATTTCTTCCATATGAGCAAAAAAATCTTTATCCAGCTTTCCTGCCAGGTTAAAGTCACTTCTCCTTACAAACATACATGCGCCGGTAGCCCAGAAAACATCCGCAGTGGAATTGTACTGTCCTTTATCCTCTTCCAGTTGCTCAAATATTCTTCCCCTGCAAAAGGGATAACCATACTTATCAATGTATCCTCCGCTTGCCCCGGCATATTCGAATAATGAGCGATCGTGCCAGGAAAGAATTTTCGGTTGGCATGCTGCAATATCCGGATTCTTATCCATTATATCTATAATTGGATCTATCCATCCCGGTGTTACTTCAATATCTGAATTCAGCAAAACATAGTATTCTGCCTGGATTAAATTCAACGACTTGTTATATCCTCCGGTATAGCCATGATTTTTCTTCAAATCCAGAAAGGCAATGTCAGGATACTGTTCACCCACAAAAACTGCAGAATCATCCTCAGAACCATTATCAGCAATAAAAATCCTGGCATACACAGGGCAGTGCTGTATCACTGAGGGCAGAAATTTTTCAAGCAATGGTTTGCCGTTCCAGTTCAATATAACTATTGCAAGTTTTAACATAAATCCACTGATAATAAAATAACGCTGTTTGAGGATTTTCCGGATTTATAATCATGCCCTTTTCCCCTGCTAACTGTTGCCGGGAATTTTTGAACCGGCATATATATAACAATCAAAGGTAAGGTTTTAAACATTTAAACAGTATAGAATAATACTATTGGAATAAAAATCTCCATGCAACCCCCTGATTAATTGCATCTTATATTGGCAATATATTTTTTTTGAAAGAATGTGTAATTTTTGTTGCGTAGAAAGGTTTTTTTTGTACTTTTGCCCCCGGAGAGATGGCAGAGTGGTCGATTGCGGCGGTCTTGAAAACCGTTGAGGGTAACACCTCCGGGGGTTCGAATCCCTCTCTCTCCGCTGAGAAAAAAGAAAAAAGAAGAAAGAGCTTGTAAGTATTGGCTTACAGGCTTTTTTTATGTTTAATAAGCAGCATTTTCATTTCCATTAGAGCGCTCAGTACTCATGCAAGTTTCATTTCAAGAAGCCCAATGGTTAAAAATACCTGGATTTATAATGCGTTATTGCTTTCATTAAATCGGCTTTGTCTTCAAGAAAAGGCATGTGTCCGGCTTTACTCCCCCACAAAATCATTTCAGGAAATTTTATTCCTTTATAATGTTCCGGGCCAATAGCCCAGTCGGTTTCGCCATAATAAAACAATACAGGCTGGCTTACATATTTCGAAAACTCCCCGAAATCCTGCCAATATTCGTCATATTCCAATATTTGCTCACTTTGGTCACCATTCCAGCTTTCAAATTTACTGTAGGTTTCGTTCATTTTCCAGCTGTTTTCCTGTTGGTTGAAGAATAATTTCCACATTTCTCCCTTCTCCCCCAGTACCGGCATGATGGCCAACATCCGCTTGTAAACCGTAACGGTGGTATCCCTGCAAATATTTGGAATATCATCACCCAGCAATTCCATTGCTTTGGGCAACCAGCTTTTACCAAAACTATCGTTCATATCCAGGGTACAATTAATGAACATCAGGCCTGCAATAACCTCTGGACTGTTTTTTACATAAGCCGTTTGCAATATACCTCCAAAGGAATGCCCGAGGGTAAGCCATTGTTTAATACCTAGCGCAATCCTGACTTCTTCGAAATCCTTAACTATTCGCTCCAGAGAATAGTTTTTATCCGAAGGGCTTGAAGATCTTCCTACTCCCCTTTGGTCGAGATAAATCATTTGAAAATGTTGTTCAAGTGAATCACCCATAAATGCTTCCATCCAGTGGCTTCCCGATCCTGGTCCGCCATGAATGTACAAACATGCCGGACCGGTACCTTTAACATTAGCAAACAACTGCACACCATCTGAAGTTGTTATGTACTTCTCCTGTGCCTGAACTGAAGGGTTCAGCAACACAAGAATTGATAAAACCATTAATCTCATGATAACTATTGTTTAATTTTCTCTGATGAGCGACATTTATAACATTAATTGTTCAAAAAAACACTGATTTGTTCTCGGGCATCTTTCAGTTCTGAAATTGCACCATGTCCGCCTTTTTCATATAGAATTAGTTTTGAGCCATTGATGTTTTGATGTGCATGTACAGCATGACTATAACTTACCAATCCGTCATTTTTTGAATGAATAATAAGTGTGGGCACACCGATACTATCCGGAACCGTGAAATCCTTAATAATTAAACCATCTGTTACTGTACCCTTGTGTCGTAACGACATAGGATGCATCAAATCCAGCAACTCATTGGCAAGTTCTTTTTGTTCTCTCGTAAACTTTTTATAGTCTTCAGCAGGAATTCCAACCAAACCCAGTATTTGGGTTTTGAAGGCTTTGGTAAAAACCCAATAGGCAAAATCCGACTTCTGTATGGTTTGCATGATTTTTACAAAAAACGAGCCTTTATCGTTGGAATTAGGGGGCATGCTTACTGCACTCATCAAAACCAGTTTTTCAACCCGTTCCGGGAAATCACAGGCGAATTGCATCGATGAAGGACCTCCGGCCGACACACCGATGATACTGACTTTTTCGATACCCAGGGAATCCAAAAGAATACGATATTGTTCAGCTTGAAATTTTGCCGAATATTCTTTGGGAGTGTCTGAATTAAGGTAACCAAACTTTGAGGGTGCAATAAACTGGTAATCCTCATTGAGACAAATTTGTCCGAGCCACAAACCCTGGTCGAAACCACCGCCTGCGCCGTGAATTAACAAGACCGGCTTTCCCTGGCCACGAACTGCATATTCCATCATTCCAAATGGGGTTTCTAAAAGTTGCGATTCGCTTTGTATTCGTTCCCTGGCTTGCTTCATTTGCTTTTTGTATGATGGAAAAGCTATCAGAAGAGCTGCCATGATCAGCACTAAAAAACCGATTAGAGTATAACCCATTATTTTTTTCATCTGTTTATAATTTGATTAAATAGGTCAGATGGAGCTCGCCAACAATAAACAATACAAGTGTTTTGGAGTTATTTCGAATGATATAATCATCAGCGTGTGTGTTAAAATTTTTGTCATGGCTCGGTTCATCTGTTTATAATTTGATTAAATAGGTCAGATGCCTGTCCCGTGCATGCGCGGAGAGCTCCCGCGAAAAGCGGGATAAATCGCCAACAATAAGTAGCCACAACTATTTTAGCTCGGTGTATATTATAATCATCCGAGTGTGTGTCAATTATTATTGTCATGGCTCGGTTCATCTATAACATTTAACAAAATGGTTAATAATTAAGAATCTTTTTCTCATTTACTTCTCAAATGGCTGCTAACGTTACATTAAATAAAGTTAACACATTTATTTTCTATTTAGCTGTGCAAAGGTTTTTGCCTAAGTCAAAAGCTTTTTTACAGTCTTCTGCAAATACGGTTTCCCTCCGTTTTAGCCTTTTTTTCCCATCGAAATAAGTCATAGCATATTTACTATAATCATCAAATTGGTAAGTCGACGTTGATTTTAATGATTTGCAACTTCCAAAAGTGTGTTTCATTAGCTTCTGATTGTATTTGAAAAGTTTATTGTATCCAATCAGTGGTAAGGCAAAAGATGGAGCATTCATGGTATAAACAAATGCCGTATTAATTTTTCTTCCAAATGAGGAGGGTTTGCCCTCGTAAGAAGTGTAAGGAAAAAGTAAACGCTCCATAAATGATTTCAATTCTCCTGTTATTGAAGCAAAATAAATGGGAGAGCCTAATATAAGAACATCACATTTCCAAATTTTTTGTAAAACGTGTTCCAACTCGTCCTGCATTGCACACTTAGTTACTTCATTTCCTTTTAATTTACAGGCAAAACAACTGGTACAGCCTTTATACCGGATATCGTAAAGATTAATCATTTCTGTTTCAGCTCCTGTTTCTTTTGCTCCTTCCAAACATTTTTCAAGAAGAATATGGGTGTTCCATTTCTTTCTTGGACTTCCATTAACTGCAATAATTTTCATAATTTATCTCTTGATTTATTATTTAGTTCTCACTCTTTTGACGTATCTGATAAGTCAATCCATGGCAGGGCCCACCTGTTGACCAAATAATATTTCTCACATCCAATGATTATTGATTTAACCACTTTTTAAACTCGCTCGAACGGTCGATGCTCACAATAGTCTCAAACTCATCGTCGGCTTTGGGTTTTAGCTCCAATTTCACGCGACTGCGAGAGTAGACTACCATATTTACAATTGACGCAACGTTGATCAGATACTTGCGATTTATTCGGAAAAATGAAGTGGGGCTCATCATCTCCTCCAGCTTATCCAAAGTGTACTCAATATTATAGGTGCAACCCTGCATTGTGCGAAGGTAAACGCCTTTATCCATGACAAAGAAGTAGGCAACGTCCGTAACCTCAACCATCTTAATCTTGGTGCCAACCGAAATGGAGAAACGTTCCCTGTACTTTTTTTCAGTGGTGGTTAGCAGGTTGTAGAGCGATTGCAGGTCGGTGGAGTTGTGGTGCAAACCGCTAAACTGCTCATACTTCTTCAATGCGGCAGCAAGTTCCTCATGTACAATGGGTTTTAGCAGATAGTCGATGCTCTTCAGTTTAAAAGCCTTTATGGCGTATTCGTCGAATGCAGTGGTAAAGATTACCGGGCTGGAGATGTTCACTTGCTCGAAGATGGCGAAGCAGAGATCGTCCTCAAGGTGAATATCAAGAAATATCAGATCGGGTTCGGGGTTCGACTTGAACCACTTAACCGACCCGGCAACCGATTCGAGTTCTGCAAGGATTCTAATATCTGGATTGTAATCCTGAATCATCTTTTTCAATCGCAAAGCGGCAAACGCCTCGTCTTCTATAATTACGACTTTCATTGTGGTAGATGTGTTATTCTGTTTCGATTTTTTCCGATTTAAGCAAAGGGAGCCTGGCCATAAAATGCTCCGTAGTTTTTTGGAATTCGGGCTTTTGATCCGACACCAGCGCATACCTGCGGTTGATGTTTTCGAGGCCAACCCCTGTTGACACAAATTTTGTTTCCCTCACGTTGAGGTTATTGATAATGTTCAATCGCTGCTGTTCATCCACAAATATTTCGATTTTTAAAGGCTGCGCCTTCGAGAAAGTATTGTGCTTAATGGCATTCTCTATAATTAACTGAATGGCAATGGGCAAAATCAGGTATTCGTGGTAAATTTTGTCGATTTTAATTTCGATGGAAAGCTTCTTCATAAACCTGATCCCGAGCAGGAACAGGTAAGCATTTAGAAACTCCAGCTCGGTGCTAAGGCTCACCAAATCCTTCTCCTTGTTTTCAAGCACGTAACGGTAAACCTTCGACAGCCGTTCGGTGAATGATTCTGCCAGGTCGGGATCAATCTTAATGAGTGAGGTTAACACGTTCAGACTATTGAAAAGAAAATGTGGGTTCACCTGCTGTTTCAGCACTTCGAACTGCGACTGCAGGTTCTCTTTCTGTAATTTAAGCAGTTGCGTATTTGCCTTGGTAAGCTGTTTTGTGCGCTCTGCAACTCTTTGCTCAAGGGTATTGTTAACACGTTCCAGTTCCTCTTTTGCCTTCAATAGTTTTCGCTCCTGTTTTATTCTCTCAGAGATATCAATGATGATCCCTCTGCGGCCAACAATCTTGTTGTTGCGGACTATTGGAGAGCCATATATCAACACAGGACAACTTGTCCCATCGGGTCTTTTTACGGTATACTCAATTGGAGTTGAAAGCATAGCCTGGTTTGATTTTTTTATATTCTCCTGAACCCTTGGCACATCCTCTTCAACCATATAATCAAGTGCCGATATTTTATCATCGGGCTTTTCGGGCATTACGATTCCGAAAAACTCCTGGCCCGCACCGTTGACAAACAGAATGTTACCTTCAATATCAAGTTCAAAGATGGGTTGCGGGAAAAGATCCATGAGTTCCTTGAAATTCCGTTCACTTTCTGCCGCAGCAAATTCAGCTTCTTTCCTCCGGGTAATGTCAAGAATAATACCGTCCAAAAACGTCAGTTGCTCACTTTCATTGTAAATTCCCTTGCCGTTCTCGTTTACCCAAACCACATGACCATTTTTATGAATGATCCTGTACTCAAACTCGTAATGCCTTTTCGCGGTGGTAGCTTCAAGAATATTTTTTCTGCACAGTTCTATATCGTCGGGATGAATAATGGAAGCAAATGAAAGATTGGCATTTTCGATAAATTCATATGCATGGTAGCCGGAAATATCAAAGATTTTATCACTAATATATTTCATCGTGTAATGTTCATCAATGAAGCATCGATAGGCTGCACCGGCCAGGTTTAACAGAATACTGTTCATCTGTTCGCGGCTTGTGTTAAGCTGCCTGGTAATGGCTTCACGCTTTTTCATCTCCTCTTCCAGATGCTCATTCAGCCTTTTTTCCTGTTCTATCAGCTGTTGGGCATACTTATTTTTCTCCTCTTCAATTTTTATTTGCGCCTCATACTTTGCTCGGCTGGCAGCCTCCGCGAGCAGTTCCTGCTGAAATTTTCCGGCCCTCACCTTTTCCTTCATACTTTCATCGAGGTAAATCCAGGCTTCAAGAATGGACATAAAAAAAGCATTCACAACGGAATAGATAAGTGCATTGTTGAATAAAACATTCCTCAAACCCTGCGGAAAGTTGCTTACCCAGTGCGCAAAAGTTGTCAGAACCGACGAAACTGTAATGGCAATAAAAAGCATGATCGAGAACTGGATGAGGGCACGCTTAAGCGCACCCCTGGTCCACTGGATTCGTTTATTCAGGAATTGAATCACAATAATATCGGGATATGCGAGGGCAAAACCTGCGATCACGCTATAAAAAATGCCCCTGAGGATCCTTACAATAAGCGCAGTAAAATTTTCAAGTTCGTGATATCCGCTATAATGGTTGTATGTGATGACAATAATTTGCAACACGATAGCCATACCCAGCACCAGCTTAAAAAGCTTGTTAAAAGGGAGAAGTTTGTGTATTCGTCTGAATATCATACCAGGTATATTGGTTTAAATTGCAATAAAAGTAATCAAGCTAATTCACATACAAAAAAATATCAGGTTGATGGTGAGATATTTTGTGCTGAAAGTGTTTTGTGCAGGGTTGAATATGAAAAATGCTATGACTATTGTTTGTCTGCCAGTTTGAAGTTCGTATGCAAAATATCTTTCTCAACAACTTCTCTAAACCGTTCGGGTTCTTCAAACATCGGGCTGTGAGCTGATTGACTGAAAGTGTAAAAACCTTTTTCAGGTGCATTTAACTTCTCAAAATAATCCCTGGCCAAGTTGTAAGAAACTGTGTAGTCATAAATGCCATGCATGAAGTAAACCGGAATTTTCAGGTCAGGAACTTGTTCGGATAAATCCGTGGCTAAAATAGTATTCCACAGAGGGTGAACACCAGCTTGAGCTTTGCCTCGCCACAGATTAATCTTCTCAGTAAATGTGTAGGCTCTGCATGTAAGCGATGGAATAAAAATACCGGTTACTATCGAACTCATATCACGTGTAGTGCCAACACCAATGGTATGCATGGCTTTATCTCTCAACTTAAGGTATCCATATGGAATCCTGTCAGTTACCGGTGAGGCTTCCAGTTTTCTTAACATTCTCCTATTCCCTGCATCCCTGTATTCTTTTACCATATATTCATAAGCCATTCTTTCTGATTTTAAGTGATCCGACATCTGCCCAATTCCAATGTATGCGTGGTATAATTCAGGTGCTTTTGCTGCCACATGAATACCAATAAAAGTTCCGCCTGAACGTCCCATAAGGTAAATCTTGTCCTGCTCAAAGCGCTTACGCAGGTAATTCGTCACCTCCTTTGTATCTGATATCATTTGTCCCAGTGTCATCGACTCCTCAGGTATGTCGGCGTTGTATGAAAGGCCAGCCCCCCGTTGATCCCACCAAACCACAGTAAAGCAATCTTCAAGTCCTGTTGGGTATTTCTTTGTCAGGAAATATTCTGGTATGCCACCATGAAGATAAAGCAACACGGGATTAGTAGAATCTTTACTCTGAATAAACATCCCCTGCTTCACTCCACCTATTTGGACAAATATTTTTTCGGAGATGCTTCCCTCAAGGATTTCTCCATTCTCATCCCGAAATGCTTCGGGCTTGCCTGAACTAATTATTGCCAGATACACTAACAATATGATTAACAGCCCTCCTAATGCTAAAAGTGTATAAGTCATCACTTTAACCCCCATCTTTAAATTCAGATTTTTATAAGTTTTCATTGTAATTTTGGATTAATCGCAGTTACAAGTGCCCACCAAAAAGGCGATGTATATAGATGGGCCTCTTAACTGCCGATTGTTTATAAATGAGAATTTCGATCTGGTAACAAACCGATAGGTTAATCCTATATCCAGCCGCAATAGCTTTCCTATAGCAATTTGGGAGTAGAGCGATGGCTCAAATACCGGAAACATCTTGATCTCTCCCCCCGATTTTGGGTATTTCTCCTGGAAACCAACACCGCAACCTACCAGCAGATTTGAGCCAAACCTTACCTTTTGCCCTTCATGAAAAATGTAGCCAAACTCCAGGCCACCATAACCAAACTTGAAAAACTCCAGTGTGTCGGCTTGGGTATTTATTTCAACACCCTTGGGCATACCCCAGCCCCCGCCACCAAAGGTAAAGCGGTTATTTAATGTTACAGCACCTCTTCCGCCGCTCATTAAACCCAGCTGATTGTTGACCCGGGTAAAAAGAACTCCGGTTCCACCAAAGGCAAGCGTTGTGATATTGATATTTTTGAAGATTCCATCCCCCACAGAATCTGAATCATAGGGTTTGTGGTTAATGGCGTTTGAAGTATTTATGCACAGCGTTTGAAGTAAAGCCATTGTGATTGTGCTGATAAAAATTCGATTTTTCATTTTGGTTGAATTTTAAATTTTATAAAGCCTAACCACAACCTCATTGACCTTCTCATTTATTTGAAGATTATGCCTGTAAAAACTTCCTGTTGCGCTTTTCCCATCGTAGTTTGCAAAACCAAACCTTTCCCGTTAATCTCATCATCAAAAGGTTGAGGCTCTATTGCCAGGGAAGCGCCGGAGTGTTCATAGTGTATGACTTTGGTTTTGATTTTAAATTCGCGACATTCAAAAAGAGAGACGGGCGCCCATTAGCTGAGGTAATTTCTGTTTCTGGTTGCCTAAAGCACTTGTTAGCGGTTCGGTGGTTGTTGTGATATCTGCTTTTCTCAATTTAATCTTGTCTTAAATCCCGGGTTCATAACTTATTTTTCTTCATGTCTTTTTTGTAGTTTTTAATCACTTTCCCAAACGCTTTATCTTTTTTCCGTTTTTCTTCAATTGTTGATTCAAAATGTGCTTTTTCTCGTTCCATTTTCAGGTAGTTTTCATAGGAATTTTTGTCAATTTCTCCTTTTTCAACAGCTTCGAGAACTGAACAACCAATTTCGTTGGTGTGGGTGCAGTCTTTGAATTTACACTTTTGAGAAGAACTGATAATTTTGTTGAATGTAGTTTCTAATCCACTGGTTGTATCTGTAATTCCCACTTCTCTCATTCCCGGATTGTCAATAAGAATCCCACCACTTTCAAGTACAATTAATTCTCTGTGACTTGTAATGTGTCTTCCTTTATGCGTGCTCTGACTAATTGCATCTGTTTTCATTAAAGTTTTTCCTGAAAGGTTATTCAATAATGTTGATTTTCCAACTCCTGAAGAACCAAGCATACAATATGTTTTACCCTTTTCGATAAACTTTTTGAGTGCTTCGTATCCATCCTTCGTTTCATTACTAATTGCAAAAACCAGAATGTCTTTAATTCGTTGCTGAATGCTGTCAGTTATTTCAGCAATTTTTTGTTCATTTATCAAATCAGTTTTCGTCAGTACAATTATTGGATTTACTTTTGATGAATAACAAATGGTCAGATATCTTTCCAGTCGGTTGATATTAAAGTCTCTGTCAACGGCTTGCATCAGAAATGCAGAATCAATGTTTGTTGCTATTATTTGCATCTCTCCAAATTGACCTACTGCCTGTCTTGTAATGATTGAAAGTCTCGGTAGTGTTTTATGGATTACTGAAAAATCAGAATCATAAGTTGTCAATGCAACCCAGTCACCTACCGCAGGGAAATCGAGACGACTTTTTGCTGAAAAGCGTAAATTTCCAGTTACTTCGGCTTCAAATTCGCCATTTTCTGCTTTTACAATATATCTTTCTTTGTGTTCCGCAATGACTCTTCCAATCTCAAAGTCTGAAAGGTTATTCTCGATTCTTAATTTATGGAGTTTGTCATTATATCCAAAATCTTCTAATTTCATCTGTCTACAATTTTATTAGTTATGTCAGATGCCTGTCCCGCGCATGCGTGGATGTGACGGCCAACCGGAATCTCCTCAATGGGGAAATTCTCATCGGGATTTGCTGTGGTACCCATTATTGGGTTCGTTTCATGGACTATTATCGTTGCTCCTGTAAGTGGAATTTTAGTGTCGGTGTCAACTATTACACCCCTTACGGTTTGCTCTAACACGTTTTGCGAAAATGAATTTAGTGCGATTAATGTTAACATCACATATAAAAGAATGGACCTACTGTGGTTCTTTAGAGTTCCCATTTTTCTGAGATTTAGTTTACGGGAACAAAAGTATGGGGAAGATTGTGGCAGAAAAATTAATTAAGGCCGAGGGTGTTCAAGTTTAAGTTGAAGGTGTATTTTTAGAAGCTGATGGGGATATTGCAAAGTCAGCAGCAGCAATGGTTAATGATGTAATCAGCTCCCTGGGATTGATTTAAACGTGTTAAGTAACATTATTTTCAATCAATACCCAATTGCAAAACCGGAATAATATAGTGATAATGTAAAAGAATTTTGTAGGTTTTAACCCGCGAGTACTATTTGAACATTTTGGTGGAGGAGGTAAATTAAAATGATTTTCAGAGCTTCCATAATTAAAAACTGAATCCATACATTCCTAATAAGAGCGCATGGTCTATCAAACTTTCTTCAAACATGAAAAATGAGCCAGTGAAGAAAAATACAGAGCCCATACACTAAGCCAAACTCCAATGTAAGTTATTGATAGATTACAAATATTTTCCCTGAAATTAATAATCGCATAATAATGTGACAAATTATCCTATGGTCGATTTATTTTCTGTTTATTTGTCAGCCAATATTAATATGGGAGGTTTTTGTATATTTCAAGTGGCCTGTTTAATTTCACCACGTACAGGCTTCCATACATCGAACCAGGGTCTTAAACCCGGTAAAGTTTTTCAACTTAATGGGAAAACAATTAACATATTCCCGGTGTCCCGAACCGGCTACCTATTACTTTTTTAATTCGCAGCAGCCAAAGCCCAGGTGATTTAAATCACCAAACCCTGCATTGTATCCAATCTTCAATAACTCTTCCGGGGCCTTAATTTCAAAGTCAAACATATACCCTTTTACCGATTTCTGATGGGGTGTGTCTGTTTTGATTTTCACGTGTTTAGCCTTGGGTTTTCCCATGAGCCTGAACTGCAAATCGTTTAACCCTGAAAGGCCGTTACCGGGACCAGAAGGCAAATATTTAACAAGATTGGCGTACTTGAACATAAGATTTTTAAAAAAGATCTTGTCAAATCCTTTTTGATCAGGATTAATATAGTTGTTGTTTCCGGGTTCGCCAATGAGCATTGGCGACAAAGAGGTAAAAACCACTTTTTTCAATTTTCCAAAATCGGGAACTTCCAGGCTGGTAATCTTATCAATCTTCACACTCACTTTCCCTCTTGCATCCCCGATTTTAAATTCCTGGTTATTGAATGTTGCCATAACATGAGGTTCGATATCATCCTGAGCATAAAAAGACAATATCATGGATGCATAATCATTTTCAACAATGAGCCTGTCGTCAACCACCTTATGAGGTGCAAAGACGACATCGGAGAAAGTAAAAAGTTTGTACTCCCCGTTTGCATCAAGGAATTTTTTTTCCTCCAGGAATTTTCTGAAAGCATCACTTTGAAAATGGAGCATTTTGTGAATCCAGGCAAAGAATTCGCTCTGGTAGTTGACAGGAATGGAAAAAGGTGCCTCGCCCTGCAGTTTGAAATCAATTTTAAAACGCATGATGGTTAGAATGAATAGAGTTTTAGTTTTTAAAGGGCAAAATACTATAAATAGCTTTTAAAATTAAGGATATTCACAACAAAACAAAAGTACAAATAAAAAACACAAATAAAAAAAGCCATTTACAACCTGAAGTTGCAAATGGCTTATAACATAAAATCATTCAGACATTATCTCACAATTTCCTCGAATTCAGCAACCTGGAAGTATTGGATAAATTCGCGATCCATCTTGGCTTCCTCTTTAAGTTCAGGGTTAAGACTTACCGCTGTTCTGAGGTTTTCAAATACCATGGCATTGTTTTGTCTGCGTGCACCAATAACCGCTTTCAGGTATGCTACGTGAGCTGACTCAGGAGCACATTCGAGATTGGTCATTGCAGCAGCTTCATTCCCTGCCATCAGGTGTGCCAGAGCGACATTGTGTGTACAGGTACGACCGGCAAATGAGCTGAGTGCAGCCTGATAGTCACCTTCAAGAATCATGAGAGTACCAACGTTGTAGTTAACGCGAACACCCTGACCCTGGGCAGCCTCAAAGTAAGACTGAGCATTTTCAATGTCTCCTTTGTGTGCTGCAACAGCACCCAGGTTGTTAAGCACATGGCCATTGTTGGGAGCAAGCTGGTTGGCTTTTTCCAGATCAGCGGCAGCGGCATCTGCATTACCCATTTTCAGGTGTACGTATGCTGCGTTGTTAAAACCTCTGTAATCTTGTGGGAAAAGCTGTTGTGCAGCCTGATAAATAGTAAGTTTGGTCTGGTGGTCTTCAGTAAGGGTAGCTGCGTAAAGCAATTCTTTCACGTCAAGTTCTGAAGGATTGGAGGTAGAAAGGTTAGCCATTTCTTCATCGGTTTTCTTAGGCTCAAAGGAAGTGATAACGATTTCACCACGACGCAGGGGCTCAAGAAGCTTCTCAATCTCTCCATAAATAACGGTCATATCTTTAATTCTTCTTTCTCTTTCTGCAGGTGCAAGCTGAGAATTGATGATATTGGCAATAGCCTGCTTGTCTTGCAAATCAGAAGCATTGAGAACTCTCATGAAACCTTCGAAGTCTTCACCTTTGGCGGTAACCTGAATTTCAGGCATATTAAATTCTGATTCGGTTTCTTTTTCCAGTCTGCTGAACAAATCGTTGGTATATTCGTGTACAGACTCAGCACGGTTTTCAGATAAACTCTCATTATAAGCTACCTCACCTTCGGGAGAAGCCCATGCATTTACCTCAACAGATTCGATTTCCCAACCCTGTTTGATAAATTCAGAAAGTTGATCCATCTGTTCCATACTTTCATCCTCACGGTTGAGGGGCAGTCTCCAGTTGATATTATGCCTCATATACTCAAAATAGATGTTGGCACTTTCCGAAACCCTGGTTACTTTTTCGTAACCGTGAGCAGCAAGCTCAAGATCATAATCG
This sequence comes from Sphingobacteriia bacterium, assembly GCA_011390575.1. Classification (GTDB taxonomy): domain Bacteria; phylum Bacteroidota; class Bacteroidia; order Bacteroidales; family UBA7960; genus SKVR01. The sequence goes on along the minus strand of JAABSE010000006.1, from coordinate 10,182 downwards.
TGTTCTATTCTTTGAGAAGTGTTGATAACACCATCTGCTACTTTTTTATCAGGCAGATTGGTAACATCATCTTCTCTTCCTTCGCGATAAACTCTGGCTCTTACAAAGAGTTCAGAAGCTTCCATACCTTCTTCAAATGCTACAACATCTGAAAAAGCAAAGTTGGTAGCTGATCCACGATTAATAACGGTTCCTTCTCCGGAAGTCTTTTCACCTCTGAGATATACAGTTTGCAAAGTTTGCTCACCACCTTCATAAACCAGCACCGGAGTAAGCTCTACTTTGGCACGTGCGTGAAAATACTTCTCGCTTACACGTCCACTTACATTTACGGCAACATCGCCGCCATGGTTTTCAAGAGGATTTACTTCGGGAGTGAAACTTACCTCATCTCCATAATCTCTGATCATCTTGTTTAGTCCACAACTGCCCAAAAAGACTGCCGTAATAAGCAATACAGCTAAAAGTTTTACGTTCTTCATAGTTTTCAATTTATTATTAATTTTAGTCTCCGTTGATTGAGTTTTTGTTGAATTCTTTGCTTAATACTACTAAAATCAGTACAAATATATAAAAAAATTATTTAGTACTTACATTATTTACGTGTATTGATGCGCTGAGTTTCGCATTTTTTGATAATTTCTGACATTTTTTTTCCATTCCATTCTTCAGCGGTGCAAAGGTAGCAATTTACAGTGAATATAACCGAAGAAATCAGAAGTAATTGAGGGTTTTCCAATAAAATTCATCTCTTGCCACCCATTTATAGAATCTCAGTTTAATCAAAGGATTATGGTTATCGGGCAGATAACTGCAAATACATAGGATATTATTCACAAATAAACGCTACTTTTGCCGCAATAAACCCCTGAGCCAAGAGCTTTTATGGGTGAATTTAAAAAATTATTTCAAATTGTTTTGCGGGGAATAAAAATTGTTTTAAATTTGCACTCCTTTTTGCAAGGCCCGTTCGTCTAGGGGTTAGGACGCCAGGTTTTCATCCTGGTAGCAGGGGTTCGAATCCCCTACGGGCTACAATAAATCATTATTTAAAGCATTTAATTACAGTAAATTTTTCAACTATGGCCAACCATAAATCAGCATTAAAGAGGATCAGGTCAAACAATGCCAAAAGATTGCGCAATCGCTATTACGCAAAAACTACCCGCAATGCGGTAAGAAAACTGAGGAACACCACTGACAAAACGCAGGCTCAGGAAAGTCTTCCCAAAGTAGTTGCTTTGCTTGACAAACTGGCCAAGAAGAACGTTATTCATAAGAATAAGGCTTCTAACCTCAAATCTAAGTTAACCCTTTACGTAAACAAATTATAAATAAGCAGTAACCGCAAAAAAATATTTTTTCCATAAGAAAAAAATATAATTTTGCACTGCTTTACTAACAGCGGCCCGTTCGTCTAGGGGTTAGGACGCCAGGTTTTCATCCTGGTAGCAGGGGTTCGAATCCCCTACGGGCTACGAAAAAGGTTTTTGATACGTCAAAAACCTTTTTTTATTTGCTCCGATAGTATTAAATTAGCTTAAATCATAGAACTCATGAGCGAAAAAGCTGATTTAAACTCAAAAAGCAACCCCAACAAAATCAAATCGCTGGCAGAAGACGACCGCCCCAGGGAAAAACTCCTGGCCAAAACAGCCACTGCCCTTAGTGATGTTGAACTGCTGGCCATTCTGATTGGCTCAGGCACCCGCGAACACTCCGCTGTTGATCTTGCCCGGCAGATTTATGCCTCCGTCAACCAGAACATCAATGAACTATCGCGCCTGAGCGTGAAAGAGATGATGAAATTTAAAGGTATCGGAGAAGCCAAAGCCATCAACATTATCGCGGCCCTGGAACTGGGCCGCCGCAGAAGACTCAGCGACAGCCTCAGCAAAAGAAAAGTCACCTCCAGCCGTGATGCCTTTGAATTGATGCACCCTATTCTGAGCGACAGCAATTATGAGGAATTCTGGATCATTACCCTCAACCGGGGAAACATGATCAAACGAACCCATAAAATAAGCGAAGGAAGCCTGGCGGGAACCGTTGCAGACCCCAAAAAAATTTTTAAAATCGCCCTGGAAGACAATGCCTCATCGGTCATTCTTTGCCATAACCACCCCAGCGGCAATACCCTGCCCAGCAAAAAAGACCATGAAATAACCCAGAAATGCAAAAACGCAGGTTCTTTCCTTGATTTACCCGTACTTGACCACATTATTGTGGCAGGCGACAGCTATTTTAGCTTTGCCGATGAAGGTGCTCTGTAAAATATCTTTTATCTTTACCTGTTTTTAGCTTGTTTCTCTCATGATTTTACTCTTTACTCCCAGGATCAACAACAGGATTCAGTATATAGCCAAAACATTGCTGCGCGACATCTGTGGTTTTGACTACAAGGTTACCAACTCCAGTGAAGAGTTTCTTAATTTCAGGGGCGGGAAAATCAACTATTCCGGACGAGAGCTCCCGGGAGCAGCACTTAAAGTTTACCCTTCAGGGCTTTTGCAGGAAAAAGGAATCAGAGATTTTGTGCCCCAGGTGCAAAAAAAAGATGACTTCCCTGTGCTGTTTCCTCTTACGCGCACAGATGTAGTTTGCGACCTTGGCTTCGACATTTTCTCCTCATCCTTTTATCTGCTTAGCCGGTATGAAGAATATCTGCCCTTTCTGGAGGACCGGCACGGACGTTTTGAAGCCGACCAAAGCATAGCCTACCAACAGGGTTTTCTCGATATTCCTGTTATTGATTTGCAGGCAAAACAAATGCAAAAAAAGTTGCTGGAGATTTTTCCTTTCCTGGAACCCCGTAAAAACAACTTCACCTTTATTCCCACCTACGACATTGATGTGGCATATGCCTACAAAGGAAAAGGGGTGTCAAGAAACCTGTTTTTATTTGCCAAAGATATCTTTACTTTTAATTTTTCGAATTTGCGTTACCGCCTGGAAACTATTAGCGGGAAACGACAGGATCCTTTCGATACTTATGAGTTTCAGCTACAGCTGCAGAAAAAATACCGGCTCAAACCCGTATATTTTTTCCTATGTGGCCAGTATGGGCCCAAAGACAAAAACATTTCCATCCATTCACGCACTTTTCAGACGCTGGTAAAAACCGTGGGTGACTATGCCGAAACAGGCGTACACCCTTCTTATGCTTCTAATTTTAAAGAATACCGGTTGAAGGAAGAAACCGAACTGCTATCGGGGATCCTCAACCGACCGGTAAAGAACAGCCGGCAACATTATCTGAAGCTGAAGATGCCCCAAACCTATCAGAACCTGCTAAAAACAGGCATCAAGAATGATTTTTCCATGGGCTTTGCATCGCATACCGGTTTCAGAGCCGGAACCTGCACCCCCTTTACTTTTTTCGATCTCTCCATGGAGGCAGAAACAAGACTCAAAGTATACCCTACCGCTATCATGGACGGAACTCTACGCGACTACATGAAACTAAAACCTGAAGATGCCATAGCAAAAGCAAAGGAGATAGCAGATGCCGTAAAAAAGGCTGACGGAACCCTGATAACGCTCTGGCACAACGATAGCCTAAGCGAACATGGACAATGGAAAGGCTGGCGCAGAATTTATTCCGAATTAATTGAGCATATTCTCAGCGAACCAAAACCCTGATGTGACGTTACCCATTGTGATAATCCGATAAGCATTATGATTAAATTCAAAAAACACGTTCACATAGATTTTGATAAATGGGACCATTGTATCGAAAATGCAATCAATGGATTGATATACCCTTACAGCTTTTATTTAAATCAGGTTTCTCCTTCCTGGGATGCATTGGTATATGGCGATTATGAGGCCGTAATGCCGTTGCCCGGGAAAACCAAATACGGTATTAACTATATCCTTCAGCCGATCTTCGTGCAGCAGCTGGGAGTGTTTTCTTCCTTCCCGGTAGACGAGAATCTGCTGAATGCATTTATATCGGCCATACCCTCTGATTACTGGTATGTAATCCTCAACCTTAACACGTTCAACCCAACAGGCCCTGCCATTAAGGGAGCAACCCACCAAAGAAAAACATATGAACTGGATCTGATTGCCCCTTACGAAGAAATCCGGAAGGGTTATTCGGGGCAAACCCGCAGAAACATCAAAAAATCAGAAAAAGAAAGGGTATTTGTTACACCCAATGCGGACCCTGTTTCTGTCATCGAAGCCTTTAAAAATAACAAAGGGAAGCAACTATCGCCGTTCACACCTGCCCAGTATGAAACCCTGAAACATTTGATTTATTCAGGCATACACCGGGGCGACACCAAAGTTTACAGTGCCTACAATGCACAAAACACCTTCTGTGCAGGCATTGTGTTTGTTTTCAGCCATAAAAAAGCTATTCTTCTTTTTTCGGGCAGTACCCCTGAGGCACGGGAAAACGGTGCCATGTCTGCTATTATCGACAGTTATATCCGCGAACATGCGGGACAAAATATTACCCTGGATTTTGAAGGAAGTATGGAAAAAAATCTTGCACGCTTTTATAGTGGATTTGGTTCAAAAGAATGTGTATTTTTACAGATAGAAATCAATCATTTTCCGTTCTTGCTAAAACCCTTTGCCAAATGGTATTTTCTGGCAAAAAAATAACGGGTATAACCAGATAAACACCTAATCTTATCACATATGGTACACATATTGGGAAATCAAAATTCGCTTCTGAACCAATATATCGCGGAGGCGCGTGACATTGAGATTCAGAAGGACAGTATGCGCTTCAGGAAAAACATGGAAAGACTGGGGGAGATTTTTGCCTATGAAATCAGCAAACAGCTGCCATGGGAAGAAAAGGAGGTAGTCACCTCTCTGGGCGAAGCCAACTGTAAAGTTCTGAAAGAACAACCCGTAATTGCCACCATATTAAGAGCAGGTTTACCAATGCACAACGGTTTGCTCAATTTTTTTGACCAGGCCGAAAATTCCTTCATCTCAGCCTACAGGAAACACCACAAAAACGGTAGCTTTACTATTCAGATCGAATACGCTTCATGCCCTTCGCTGGACAATAAGATTCTTATCCTTTCAGACCCTATGCTGGCTACCGGCGGTTCTATGGTTCTTACTTACAAGGAATTGCTTTCCAAAGGCAAGCCGGCTCATACACATATCGTATCGATACTTGCCAGCGTTGAAGGAGTAGAACACGTAAAAAAACACATGCCCTCAGGAAGTTTTACCATGTGGCTGGGAGCCGTAGACGATGAGCTCACCGCCAAAGGGTATATCGTTCCCGGACTGGGAGATGCCGGAGACCTGGCATTTGGAAACAAACTCTAACCCTGAACCATGAAGAAAAGGATAGTCACCACCGAGAATTTTAAGGTTTCACTGAGCTCTATTCGCAGCCACAAACTGCGCACCTTGCTCACGATACTAATCATTGCCTTTGGTATCATGGCACTGGTGGGTATTCTTACCTCCATTGAATCCATCAAAGTTTCTATCACCTCGAGTTTTGCCCGTCTGGGATCCAACAGCTTTTCCATCCGAAACCGCGAAATGCGCGTAATGGGTGGCGGCAGACCCCAGTCGTTCAGGAACATCTCCTTTGAAGAGGCCATGCGGTTTAAGGAAGAGTTTCAGTTTCCTGCCAGCGTTTCTGTTTCGGTTTGGGGTACCAGCACCGCAACAGTTAGGTTTGGCTCGGAAGAAACCAATCCCAACATCAACGTCACCGGCTCGGATGACAACTACCTTGTAACCTCAGGTGTTGAGCTTGATCGGGGAAGAAACTTTTCCAATCACGAACAGGAAACCGGAGCCAACGTGGTGATTATTGGCTCGCAACTGGTTGGCAGCCTGTTTAAAAACAATGAAAACCCGCTGGGTTCGTTCATTTCCATCAGCAACAAGAGGTACCAGGTAATCGGAGTGCTTAAAGAAAGAGGAGCGAGTTTTGGATTCAGCAACGATTTGGTTTGCATCATCCCGGTAGTATCGGCAAGGCAAAACTTTTCGCGACCCAACATGAACTATACCGTAAACGTAAGCACCGACAACATTGCCGACCTGGAAACGGCCATCGGAGAAGCTACCGGCTTGTTCAGAATTGTCAGGGGGTTGCGGCCCAACGAAACCAACAACTTTGATGTAAGCAAAAGCGACAATATTGCCCGTATGCTCATTGAAAACCTGGGAATGGTTACCGGGGCAGCCACCATTATCGGTATTATCACCTTGCTGGGGGCCGCCATTGGCCTGATGAATATCATGCTTGTATCAGTTACCGAACGCACCCGCGAAATAGGCATTCGCAAAGCCCTGGGAGCCACACGCCAAACCATCAAACAACAGTTTCTGGCCGAAGCTGTGGTTATTTGTCAATTGGGAGGTCTGGTAGGAATTATTTTCGGGATACTCGTGGGGAACATCATTTCTTATTTTATCGGCAACCCCTTTATTGTTCCCTGGCTATGGATTTTTATGGGGGTAACCGTGTGTTTCCTGGTAGGGCTTGCAGCAGGTTACTATCCGGCAGCCAAAGCATCAAAACTCGACCCCATCGAATCCTTGCGATACGAATAGGTAACAAAAGTCCTCTTAACAAATTGCCTGTTTTTATCTAAATTAAATATTTTAGGCTTTAATAATATTTTTTACTAAATTTGTCTGTAGATTAACAGTTTTGGAGACAAAAATATAAAGTTGGCTTTACAATGGATAAAATAAAGGTACTTGTTGTTGACGATCATGATTTGATTGTACTGGCTGCCCGGCAAATATTTTCAAAAGTTCCTGACATTAAACTGGTAGGTGTTGCCGGAGACGGCGAAGAAGCCTACCAGAAAATCAAAGACCTCAGACCTGATGTGGTCATTCTGGATGTAATCCTTCCCGGTATTGATGGCATTGAGCTGACCAAAAAAATCATTTCAGAATTCCCGGCCACCAAGGTAGTTCTCCACTCCTCTTCTGTAAGTGAAGATATGATAGTAACCGGTTTTGAGGCCGGAGCCATGGCATACGTTCCCAAAAACTTCAAACCCGGACAGCTTATCGAAGCCATTCACACAGTGGTAAAAGGCGAACATTACAGCAAAGGGTTTGTTTCCGAAATTCTCATTGAAAATTTCCTGAAAAGCAAAACCAAAAAAGAAGGGCAGAACAACAAACTTACCGAGCGCGAAACCGAAATTCTGCAGGCCATCACCAAAGGAATGACCAACCAGCAACTGGCCGACAATCTCCATATCAGCGTGCGTACCGTAGAAGCGCACAAATCCAACATCATGAAAAAGCTCAAAATCAACAGCACCGCCGAACTGGTGGTGTATGCCATCAAGCATAAAATTGTGAAGATTTAGGGAGGAATTGTGGATTACGGATTGGCGGTTTAACCCCCATTAGCCTTTGCAATATGAACAATTTGGTGCTCTTCTTCCCGGGCATGTGCGTAGTGATGCACATACTATGTAGTTGGGTTGTTTTTGCATTGGGGTATTAGGGGGAAGGATTCATGTGTAAGATGGGTTTTATTTTGTGTTGGACGAGAAAAGTGAAAATACATTGAGGTTGCCCACTGACAAACCCCAGCTGGCAACCTCAACTAATCCAGGAAAACGCAATTACTTCGACTTTAACCATGCTTTCGCTTCGGTCTCGGTCTGGAAGTACTGAATTTCTATCCCACTGGTAACGGAAGTATCTTTATTGGCATTCTCCATACTCATTTTACCAAATACATCTTTGGGCACTACAAAGGCAAAATATTTCAACCCACCCTGTTTGGCTTTGGGAAACCATACATCATTGAGCCATTTCTGAACATCGGCAGTAAGTACCCTCATCTGCTCAATGTTATTCAATTGCTTTTGGGAATTGTTATTTTTTCTGATGACATGCAACTCCTCTGCAATGGTTTTAAATTCTTCAGGCTTCAAAAAACCTGCAAAATGTCCGATAGCAGCTCCGGAATCCTTGTCATAAAAGGCTTTTGACTCATTCATTGTAAACAATATTTTTGTTGGTGGTTAGATCAAATTATCACGGCAAAAATAAGTTTCTCATACGCTACAAAACTCCGTATTTTCCGTAATTATGACACATTACAACATAATCACCATGTAAATATCTTTAAGGGCATAAACTGGAGGTCTCATCGGAAATATTCGACCCTTAAACCAACTCCTATCCTTCAAAAAATCTCACCGTTGCCATGGATAATCTTTGTCCCTGTTCAGGCTATCATCCTGCCAGGGTAATTGGAAATAAATATGTTAAATTTGCTTTCCCCGCTACGCTAAAAACCTTTGCGCTTTCAGCTTTAAGCCCTTTACCCTGGTCTCTGGTATCTTCTTACAACTTTCTTTTCACTATACTCTTTTCACTTCCTGTCCAATTCCTTCAACATCTCACGGGCATGATCTACAAGGGGTTTGTGTTTCACCTTCCATACTTCGTAGCCTGCATAGCCAGCCACCAGTGCAATCAAAAAGAAAAACAACTGTACCATCAACACCCGGTAGAGTGCATTGGCAGCACTAGTACTCTGGTAAACTGTAAGACTGAGAGCAATGGCCACCATCGCCAGGGGAGGGATCAACTGAAGAATCGTTTTCAGCGAGAACTTATACCTTTCCACCACATTCTGCATCATTTGCAATGTAGGCAAACCGTAATCCACATCCCGAAAGTCTTTTTGATATCGTGAGAACAGCATGGCAAACCAGGAAAAGGCCAAAACAAAAAGCAGTCCAATAACCCTATGCAGGATAGACAAATCAGAGAAGGGATTGACTACCATCAAAAGAATATAAAAAACCACCATAATGATATAAAATCTCTTGAGCACCTTGCCCAGTTGCAGGTTGTAGCTATCCTGCTTCTTAAGCCGGGATACGAAGCTTTCCATCTCTCCGGGATTTCGGGATATATTTTCCATAATTATAAATGTTATAGGTTAAAACGATTCTGAATTTGTATTGAGTTTGCTGCGCAGTTCATTTTTAATGCGGTGGATTTTCACCCTCACATTGGACTCGGTGATGCCGATAATATCGCTGATGTCTTTGGTGGAAAGCCCTTCGATAACCAGCCCCATAATGGCTTTATCGATAAAGGAAAGCTGGTTCAGCTCAGCCTGCAGCGCCTGTATTTTCTCTTCCTTTAGCATGTATTCATCCTCCTGTACAAAGGCATTTTGCAGGTATTCACTTCCCATTTCCACGTTGAGCTTCATCCGTTTGTAATGTTGCCCCGAATAGCTCAGGGAGGTGTTTACAGCCACCCGGTATACCCAGGTACCCATGGCAGAGTCGCCCCGGAAACTGTCCAGACTTTTCCATATATTGACCAAAACCTCCTGGTACATGTCGTTCTGATCCTCCTCTGTAGGGGCATAATACCGGCAAATGCGCCGGATTCGTTCTTCATTTTCCCTGACAAGCGTCTTAAACCTGAGCTCTTTTTCTATCATGTTGAAAACTGTTTATTCCTTTAGTAAGCCCGAAAGGGGAATTGTTACAAAATTGCGAGAAGATTATTAAGAAAAATCCTTATCCCCGGGAATGAACTCAGTTTAAAGGGAACTTTGCTTGAATCATAAGAATAGGGGTCAAATTTTGGATATTATGCTCGTATACATAGAATCCTTTCCTCTCGCGAAGACGCAGAGACGCAGTTTTAAAAACCACAAAGTGGTTTTTTCGTGACAATCAGGCCGGGAATCTGCTTTGCACAAAGCTAACCAATATCATAGGTTATCATTAGCCGAAAAACATAAAACAAAAATCCCTATACGATATACTGCTTCTATGACTGCCACAATCAACCCATACCCGGTAATTCCGGTGAACAAGGTATGGATCCGCTATACACAAAATCGTACAGTATACATCATTAGTCCGGGCCGGAACTGTAGTCCGGACCGGACTTTGCCCTGGTCAGCAGGATACGAATCTTTAAAGCCTTTTACTGCCTGATGATTTTGCGGGTGAGTTGAAAGTCTTTTCCGGAAATCCGGAGCAAATAAACCCCTGCCGGCAATTTTCCAAGGTTGACAAATGGAGAAGAATGGCTTTTTGTAAGAAGCCTCCCTGATAAGTCCAGAATTTGAAGTTGATAGGACTGGTATTCTTCAAGACCGGTAATCTGTACGATCCCGGTGGCCGGGTTGGGGAAGATTTGGATGTCGGGGGTTAGCGAAATATCAGCAAC
>JAABSE010000069.1 GCA_011390575.1 Sphingobacteriia bacterium | reverse complement strand
TGAGCCTGAAGTTGATCTGTGCAGCCCTCAGTGCGGCATTCTCTGAGAATTTGGATTTGGGTCGTTCCAGCACGAACTGGTATGAAACAAGTGCCTTTTGAAATTCATTTATTCTGAAATCACATTCGGCCTTGTAGAAATGGGCATTCAGAGCAAAGATGCCCTGAGGGAATCTTTCCAGATAGTTTTCAAAACTTTTGGTCGCATTGGGACAGTCGCCTTGCATGTACCTGTTTTCGGCAGCAGTGTAAATAAGTGAATCCTGCTGGGCATCCGATACATTGGCAAATCCCAGGCCGTCAGAGTAGGCAACAAACTCGTCTACACGGTCCATGGCTACATAAATATTTCTCATGCTGGTAAGAGCTTCCTGCGATTCGGGTGTGCCGGGGTATTTTTCTATCACCTGCCTGAAGGCTGTCAAGGCTCTTTCATCTTCATTCTGGTTATAATAAATCAACCCGGTTTTAAGCATCGCACTTTTTACATAGCTTGAATTGGGATGTTTGGTTGTTACTTCATTGTAGTAGCGCAATGCCATGGTATTATTATCCTGTATTACGTATGTGTTTCCAAGTTCATACCTCGCATTGTCGGCGTAATTGGTATTGGGATATTTGCGCAGCAACTCCTGTAAAGCATTGATTTTCCCATCAAAACGGCCAGTTACACCCAGGGCAACCGATTTTTGGAAAATGGCATAGTCCACATCTCTGCTTTCCAGGGCTATAGCCCTGTCATAAAAATCAATGGCAGCGTTATAATCCTGGGTGATAAAATAGGAATCCCCTATGCGCAGATAGCTGTCGTTACGCAATGTTTTGTCGATATTTCTGTCCTGAATAAACTTTCTGAAAGCCGTTATGGCAGGCGTGTAATTCTTTAATTTAAAATGAGCGTACCCTGTTGTGTAATTGGCCATATTGTATTCTGCAAGGCTGAAAGCTCCCTGCAGCAACTGGAATCGCTGATGGGTCTCAATGGCTTTCTCGTATTGCTCAAGCCTGAAGAATGATTCTCCTTCCCAAAACATAGCTTGTGAGCGGATGGTTCTGTTTTCAGGATAACTGAGCGACTTTTTAAAATGTAATGCTGCACCGGCAAAATCTCCGTTGTTGAATAACTCTATCCCCCGGTAATAAGCAATACGCTGGTAGGCAGATTTTAAAACAGGCGTATTGAGGTTGATAGCTTCCATGCTGGTGAGAGCATCTTTGTAATTGCGGGTAGTGAGATAGAGATCTATCAAATGGCGGTAGGCTTCTTCGATTCGGGGCGATTCAGGGTAATTTTCAACATAGCGTTGAAAAGATATAATGGCCTCATTGAAGGGATTCATGGAAAGCTCGAAAGAGAGCTTGGCATAGTTAAACAACGAATTCTGGCTTATCTCAGGAATAAACTCCATACGGTGTGCTGAGAGAAAAGCATTCCTGGCCGAGCGTCGCTGCCCGGTTTTCAGGTAAGCATCAGCAAGGTGGTAAAGTGCATTCTGGCCCAGGCTATCTTCAGTGGTGGTAACCTTCTCGAAATTGCTTACTGATTCGTCGTATTGTCCAGCCATGTAGTAGGCATAGGCCAGCTGATAATGATCCTGTCTGCTGATTCTTTGACGGGTTTCCCTGTGGTAAGATTCAAGAAAGGGGATGGCTTCCGCGTATTCACCTTTGTTGTAATAAGCCTCACCAATCATACGTGATATTTCGGCTGCTCTCTTGGTGCTGGCTTCTTCGAGCAGGGGAGGAGCAAAGGCGAGCAGCTCGTCATATTTCTCCTGTAAAAAGTAAATATGGGTAATATAGTAGGGTACTATAGGTCCAAAATTCTCATCTTCTTTCAAACGCTGGAAGTAAATCAGCGCAGTTTCATAATTTCCTTCACTGTAAGAGATATGCCCGTAATAATAGGTAGCCGGAGAGTAATACACCGATTCCGGATTGCGGATATCGAAAAAGTATTGTTTGGCTTGCGGGTAGTCATCGCTCATAAAATGGCTGTAGCCAGTTTTGAATTGAAGCTCTATCCTTTGTTCGGCAGTGAGGTCGTAATGGTCAACCCGGTTGTACCAAACCAACGCTTCTTCATACTCCCGTTTCCTGTATTGCAGGTTACCCATCTGAAAGCTTGCCGTTCCCTGAAGGGAGTGGGTGGGGTAGTTAACAATAAAATCGGTTAGCAGTTTTTCAGCATCGGGATTGAAAAGCTCAACAGCACAAATGGCCCTGTAATACTCTGCGTTAATCCTTATTTTAGATTGAGGATCTGTAATGCGTTCTGTCGTTTTCGCAAACAAGTCGCGGGCTGCTCCGTATTTGCCTTTGTTATAAAGTTCCATGGCTAAATTGTAATCTGCCATGGGGTTTTCATACACAGATGATTGCTGTGAAAGCAATGTGAAAGGCAAAAATATAAGGAGAAAACTGAGGGATTTGATAAAATTTCTATTCATAGAATCTTTATATTTTGCTGCGAATTTACAAATAAAAACAAGACGTGGCTTTACTTGCTTATCAACATTTACAGCTACTTATTAACAAAAACAGGCACTGTGGAATCAGGGATGAATTCCCAGGTAAAAACGTTGATTCTATGATATTATTTGCGAAAAAATAAAAAAAAGGCAGGCTTGTAAGCCGGGTTCTGTATTCCGCATCAGCGGAACTCCTGTCATTTATCCGGGAGCAGACTCGCGCCTGCCCTCCAACGACCTACCCTCCGGGATTGGGCGGGCAACCCTCAAGCCCCGGTATATTTGGTCTTTCAACACATAAGGTTTACCCGCATGCACGGTCACCCGCACAAGCCGTGAGCTCTTACCTCACGTTTTCACCCTTACCCTGCACCTGGCAGGGCGGTTTTTTTCTGTGGCACTTGCTCTTGTTTCGCGCTGGCGAAACAGCTTCCCGTTAGGAAGTATGCTGCCCTTTGTTGCCCGGACTTTCCTCTCCGATCACTTTGATCGTAGCGACAGGAAGGCCTGCCTTTTTATTTGTTGCGGTAAAAATTTACTTCTGTTGCTCCCATGCCATATCGGGCGTAGGGTGCGTCATAATAATCGATCCCCTGGGCACTTTGAAGCGCTTTATTGATTTCGGTCTTTAGTTTACCATTGCCTACCCCATGAATAAAAATCACCTTGCTGAGCTTCTCTTTTTCTGCCTGATGGAGGCATTTGCGAAAATAATCCAACTGCATGTTTAGCATGTCACTGTTTTCCATGTTGGTGAAGTTGTCCACCAGTTCGCCAATATGCAAGTCTACTTCAGCAATTCTGTCATCAATTTTGTGCTTTTCAAGAAAAGACTCCTTGGATTGCGGAGGTTTAGAGGTGGTAGAGGATGCAGCGGGTCTGATTTTTTCCTCCAGGGTTTTTAAGGTTTCCTTGCTTATTTTCTCGTCAAGCAATGGTTTTTTGTTCAGATCGGAAATCAAAGCTACCTCAACAAAGAATGCCTTTTTCCTCAACAGGCTTTCAAACTGGAAACTTTCCTCTTTGTAAAGTTTGATGGGTCTGAAATTGACCAACCCGCTGAATGGAGGCAAAGGCCTGCATTTGTCTTCCTGAAAGAAAACATTTTGCCATAAGGCATTGGCCCATTTTTCTATTTCTGACCTGCCAATGGTGCCCAGCTGCAAGCGTGATTGGGCATCCAGATACCCGTATTCTGTGCCATGATAATCTCCCGAATGATTCAAAAAGAAGCTGAATACACTGGTGTATCGGGTGTGGTTGATAAGATGTATTTCCAAAGAGCCCGAAAGGGGATTGTCCTGTATTTCGGGAACAAAACAAAAATACAGTCCCTCTGGTCGCTGGTCAGGATTGTTATGAGAAATATACAAGGGCAAAATATCTTCGACCTCATATTCCGGCTCATTTTTTTTTGCAATGATGTTCTGATGTGCACGTGTAATATCATCCGACATCTCTGCTGTTCCTGTTTTGAGAAGTTCTTTGGCCATTACAGGTATTTCGAACCCGTCTTCAATGGTTACGTGAACAATGTTGTCGCTGGTAATTTTTGTAACGATACCACCGCCCTTGTCATTTAAAAAACTAACCTTATCACCTACTTTAAAATCCATGGAATTATGTATATCTTTTTTGATTCAACTTTGAAGAAACTATTCAGGAATCACTCCATACAACAACTGCTTTTATTTTTTAAGCAGATGGCATCCTTCCGGCTGCCTGTCAATTGCTTACTGCATATTGCGTTCTTTCTGTGCAAAGATACGCTTTTTCCAGGTCATACAACCGTTGACCGGAAAGACACATACAAGGTTTTCAACCTGACAGATTATTTTCTGTTTTTTTTGAACCAATACGCATTAAGATGATAAAAGTTTATAATTTTGAACCGGACAAGCGCAATTTCTGTGGGAGAGGCTGGTTCGGTACGAATTAATCTTAATGCAGCGCAAATTTTTACGAAACCTGGCTTTATTGCTGGTTTTAAATCTGTTAATCAAACCATTCTGGATCTTCGGTATCGACCGAACGGTGCAAAATACCGTTGGGGCAGAAGAATATGGTTTTTACTTTGCTGTATTTAATTTCTCCTTCCTTTTCTATATTCTGCTGGATTTTGGTATAACCACTTTCAATAATAAAAATATTGCCCAAAACAACCACCTGTTAAGAAAGCATCTCTCAAATATTATTGTTCTCAAACTGATTTTGTTTCTGGTTTACCTGGTTTTCACCCTTGGAGGAGCGTTTTTTATCCAGTATTCAAGAGAACAAATATTTATCCTTATTTTTCTTGCAGTAAACCAGTTCCTGATAAGTTTTATTCTCTACCTGAGGTCGAATCTGGGGGGATTGCATTTGTTTAAAACTGATAGCATCATATCAGTGCTTGATCGCACTCTTATGATAGTAATCTGTGCTGTTTTACTATGGGGTAATGTGGTAAATGAGTTCAAAATACAATATTTTGTTTATGCACAAACCCTATCCTTGTCCATTACGGTATTGATAACAAGCACCATTGTATTCAGAAAGGCCCGCACAAGGTTCCTGTCCCTGAACTGGAGTATGCCGTTTTTTCTGATGATTATGCGTCAGAGTTTACCTTTTGCCGTTTTGGTGTTACTGATGACCTTTTACAACCGTATTGACAGTGTAATGCTGGAAAGAATGCTGGGTGATGACGGGGCCTGGTATTCAGGAATCTACGCTTCTGCTTACCGCTTGCTGGATGCATCCAATATGATAGCTTATCTTTTTGCTGTATTGCTGCTACCCATATTTGCCCGCATGCTCAAACAAAAAGAATCTATTGAAGAACTGATAAAGTTATCTTACACGCTCATTATAACTCCCGCTATTATTATTGCCCTGGCTTCCTATTTCTATGCTGAAGAGATAATGAGGCTGTTGTATACCATTCATGAGGGAGAGAGCCTGGGTATGTTTAACTATCGCATGGATCATAGCTCTAAGGTATTTGGCTTACTGATGGTTTCATTCTGCGCCATCTCCACCATGTATATTTTCAGTACCCTTCTTACGGCCAATGGAAATCTCAAATACCTCAATATTATTGCCCTTACGGGGATGCTTATGAATGTGACACTGAATTTCATCCTCATTCCCAAATATCAGGCTTATGGTTCTGCTGTAGCCACATTGGTTACCCAGTTTGCTATTGCTGCTATTCAGGTTGTTATGGTATGCTATCTTTTCAATTTCCGGCGCAATTATCTGTTCCTTCTCAAAATCCTGATATTTGTGCCCGCTGTAGCAGGAATCGGATATTTTACTACTACCCTTGAATACACCTGGTACACAAACCTTATCCTGATGATTGCCGGTGCCGGATTATTTTCAATGCTCATAAGGCTTTTGAGTCCCCGCCATTTGTTCAACGTATCAAAATATGGCTAAAGGATACCATGTGTATCTGGTTTTTTAAGTCGTTTTTTATTTATCTTTGGGCTCTTTTTTAAAATCCCACATAATGCAAAATATTCCTTAGTGTTTTGTGTTATGTAAGTATTGATTTGATAACTAAATACATATTTATTCAATAAGATTTATCATGGACAAAAAGAATGTGAGCAATGAATTTGATTCAACCAACATTTTTTTATTTTTCTTTCGTTGGTGGAAACAACTGGCAATAGTTTGCATAACGGCAGCAATTATCGCTTCAATTTTTTCATCACCCGCTTTTATTACTCCTTTATATGAATCCACCGTAGTAATGTTCCCAGCCAAATCCAACAGTTTGAGCCGGGCTGTTTTTGGTTCTAATGTGGATTTTCTTGAGTATGGTGATGTTGATGATGCAGAAAGACTGCTCCAGGTGTTGGGCTCCACAGCCATCAGGGATCGGATGGTAAATCGTTTTAACCTCTTTGATCACTATGAAATTGAGGAGGATTCCCAATTCCGTAATACTGAATTGCGTCAGATTTATGGCAGCAATATCTCATCACGGCGAACTCCTTATGGCGCGGTAGAAATCAAAGTTCGTGACAAAAGCCCTGTGATGGCTGCCGATATGGCCAATGAAATTGCTGCCCTTGCAGATACATTACAGAATGAGATCAGACAGGAAAGAGCATTGATGGCATACAAGGTGGCTGTTCAGCGGTATGAGAACCTCAAGCAGGAGATTACTACAACCGAGGACTCTTTGCGGGTTATTATGGAGAGGGGCATTTATGAGTATGAGGCGCAGGCCGAAATGCTTACCCAGCAGCTTGCTATAGACCTTTCCAACAACAATCAACGAGGAGTTAATGCTATTGAAGAAAGATTGAACGTTATCAGAGAGGATGGCGGAAGTTTCCTTACCCAGAAAGCTCATCTGGAACAAGTAAGCCGCAATCTTTCCGGTATTCAAAGAATTATGCAGGAAGCCCGGGCTGACCTTGAAAATTTTGTTCCCTTCAAATTCCTGATTGATGAGGCATTTGTGGCTGAGAAAAAAGTGTACCCTGTGAGATGGCTTATTGTTTTTATGGCAACCTTTGCTGCCGGCCTTGCAGGGACATTGGCTATTATGACTTATGAAAACCTCGTGAAAAAGGGTATCCTTAAACCCGTGAAAATGCTATCAAAATAAATCATCGTGCCGGAAAATCTCAATACGAAACTTTTTTACGGAGTAAGTTTTGCATTTATTGCCCTGAACATTTTTTTTATTGCTAATGAAATGTTCTGGTTTATGGCATTGCCTGCAGCGGCTTTTGTCATGATGTTATTTTTCTTTTCACTGGATAAGTTGCTGCTTGCACTGGTATTTATAACTCCGTTTACTTTTAAATATGAGCACGATGCACTGGGATTTGCTATAGATTTGCCTACCGAACCTATAATCGTGGCCATCACAGCCCTTTTCTTCCTGAAGTTGTTTTACGACCAAAGCTATGATCGGAAAATATTAAAACATCCTGTTACCTTCATTTTAATTCTTAACCTGGTGTGGATGTTTATAACAACTGTTACCAGTGAGATTCCCCTGGTTTCCTTTAAAGCTTTTATCAGCAGAGTGTGGTTTGTGGTTCCTTTTTATTTTGTATTGATCCAGCTCTTTAAAAAGCCCGATAAAATCAGATTGTTTTTGTGGCTTTTTGGTAGTGCCCTGGCTCTTGTCATCATTTACATCACAATTGTTCACAGTACGTACGGCTTTGATCGCAAAGTGGGCACCTGGGTGGTACATCCTTTTTTTAATGACCATACCAACTATAGTGCGGTTATTGCGCTTATTGCTCCTGCTTTTATCATCATGGCATTCTATAAAGGGTATAGTGTGCTTAGAAGACGACTGTCTTTTTTGATTTTTTTCTTTTTTATTACAGGCATAATCTTTAGTTATAGCCGAGCTTCATGGGTAAGTCTTATTGCGGCCTTTGGAGCTTTCTGGGTGCTTGTTTTTAAAATAAACTATAAATTGATTTTTGTAGGGCTGGTTCTGGTTGTTGGAATATTATTTGTTTTTCAGGATCAGATCATCATGAATCTCGAACGCAACCGGCAGGAATCAGCTGAAGATTTCCGGGCGCACGCGCAGTCTATTACCAACATTTCTTCCGATGCCAGTAACCTGGAACGGATAAATCGCTGGAGAGCTGCTTATCGTATGTTTCAGGAAAGACCTTTGGTGGGATGGGGACCAGGCACTTACCAGGAGGTTTATGCTCCCTTTCAACTGGCAATGGATCAAACCATCATTACAACCAATTTTGGAGACCTTGGAAATGCCCACAGCGAATACCTCGGACCACTGGCAGAATCAGGCCTTCCCGGTATGCTGCTGTTCATGGCACTGGCGCTCTGGGTGATTATCACAGGAATTAAAAATATTAAGCATGCCGAGTCTAAAGAGATGAGATGGATTTCGCTGGGTATTACCCTTGGCTTGATAACTTACTTTACCCATGGCTTTTTAAATAATTTTCTGGATACTGACAAAGCTTCAGTTTTGTTTTGGGGTTTTTTAGCTATACTTGTAGCTATTGAAGTATATCATTCCCAAAAGCAATCACCAAAAAAATCATCCTGATTCTCACCCATTTTCCATGCTGCTTCATTCAGCCGGGATTTTTTAATTTCAACTGAGTCTTCACTTTTTTTGTACCCTGAAAAATTGTAGGTTTGCACCGTGAAAACTTTAACCACTTAAGATATGCAAACTATAGAAACGCTTTTGAATCATAAAACCATCAGAAATTACAAATCCGATCCCATTGATGATAAAACGCTCAATACCATTCTTGAAGCGGGTTTTCGGGCCTCTACCACCGGCAATATGCAGGTGTATAGTGTGATTGTGACCAAAGATGAAGAAAACAGAAAGGAGTTGTGTAAGCTACATTTTGGTCAGAAAATGGTAGAGCAGGCGCCGGTATTGCTTACCTTCTGTGCCGACTTTAACCGTTTCAACAAATGGTGCGAACAAAGGGGTGCTGAGCCGGGATACGACAATTTTCTTTCCTTTTTTACTGCATCCATTGATGCCTTGCTGGTTGCCCAGAATGTTGGTGTAGCAGCAGAGGCTCACGGTTTAGGGATTTGCTATCTGGGAACCATTACCTATATGGCAGATAAATTTATTGAGTTTTTCGAAATGCCTAAAGGAGTTGTTCCTGTTGCTTCTTTTGTGATTGGGTATCCTGCAGATGACCCGGAAAGGGCCGACAGATTGCCTGCAGAAGGTGTTGTTCATTACGAAAAGTATAAAGACTACAGCCCTGGGGATATTGATCGGATTTATCAGGAAAAGGAAAACCTCCCCTTGACCCAAAAACTGCTGGAAGAAAACCAGCTGCCTTCGTTAGCCCGCATCTTTACAGAGAAACGATATACCAAAAAGGATAATGTCCATTTTAGCAATGTCTTTCTCAAGGTCTTGAAAGATCAGGGCTTTATGAACAACGAACAATAGGGCAGACACTATTCTGTCTGGCCTCTTTCGCCAACAAAATACTGCTCTTTGTGCTTAAAGAACACATTAAACGTTGTTAGCGATCCATAGCAGCGGGTAATGTACTGCTGCAGGTTTACTTTTTCTTCGTCCGTGAGAACTTCATTGGCATTGATTCTTTGTTCGAGCACCCGGAGCCGGTCGCGTAGCAGCACAATCTTATGGAAAAATGACTCTACCGGAATCTCTTTGGGTTTAAGATTGGTATCGCCCGGCTTTAAAATCATGGTCCCTTTTTTCCATTTATCGCCCAGTTCTATCAACTCAGGAAAGTCAGCATAACGGCGCAAAACGTTGGTAAAAACCTTCTCAAGATCCTGCAAACTAATGCCGGAGGCTGGCCCTGACGAACCCTCTCCTGACACATTTGAAGGGGCAATAAGCTTTAGTCCCTGAAATGAAACGGCTATGTCTTTGTCGCCTTTGTTGATAAAGAATACAGTATAGGTGGTAAGGGTTACGTTGGTTATTATCCCTTGTCCAAATTGTGGGTGTTCAACTTTTGCACCGATTTTAAATTCGTTGGTTTCCATTTTCTTCGAATTTGCTATATTTGAAAAATTAATTGTTTTCTACCCTCAAATATATAGAAAACTTTGATTGCATCGCAGATCAGGCAGATGTTAAAAGTTCATTGAGGCATAATTTTTTATTTACATTATTTTGAAAAGAACTTCTGAAGCATTTCTTTTTCTGTTTGTTCTCACTTTCCTCGCCGGTTGTGGATCTGATTCTTTGTATTCCGGCAATGAGGATGTACTATTGGAGTTTCCCTCAAGAACTCCCGTTAAACAAAGTATTTCAGGTTTTCGGGAAGCACTGTCAATTACAGAAATCAATATGATCGAGCATGGGCTTGTAGATATTCAACAACTGGATTCAACCATTGTAGTGGATTTAAAATATTCAGGGATAGATAATTTTTTGGGAATGGATGTTTATGGTGGGATGCAGCGGGCCTATTTGCAGCCGGATGTGGCTGAAAGGCTTGTAAGATCGCAACAATATTTGCAAAGAATTAAACCTGGTTATTCCCTGATTGTATTTGATGCAGCCAGACCGCTGAGTGTGCAGCAGAAAATGTGGGATATCGTAGAAGCTCCTTTTGCTGAAAAGGTGAAATTCTTGTCCAATCCTGCCAATGGTTCCCTGCACAATTTTGCGGCAGCTGTTGATGTAAGCATTCTGGATAAAGAAGGAAATCTGCTGGACATGGGAACCGGTTTTGATTACATGGGCGAACTTGCCTATCCTGCGCTGGAGCAGGAAATGCTTGAACAGGGACACTTACAGTCTGTTCATTTAGAAAACCGGCAATTGCTTCGTAAGGTTATGCGGCATGGCGGTTTCTGGGGCATACGGACTGAGTGGTGGCATTTTAATGCATGCAACAGAGCAGAAGCCCGTGAACGATACAACATGATTGAATAAACGCTGCTTATGTCAGGGATATTCAATCCCCTGAAATTGTGCAATACTGATTTTGGGAACCGAAGACTCGTATTTCCTGTTGATGGCTTCTATAAAAGCATTGGCAACAATAGCGTTTCCTCTGCGGGTAAGCGAAAACCCATCCAGTGAAAAGAGCCCCCCCGAAATAAAGTCATTCGTAAAGGTTATGCCGTCAAAGGTCAGTCCTTGAGAAGCATTCCTCAGGAGAGTGTTAATATCAACCCATGCAAGGTTAAACTCCGAAGCATATTGCTTTATGGTGAGGTTGAACTGGCTCGTTCGTTCCTCAATTAAAGTAATCTGTTCTGTTGAGAGATAAAAATTTTCCGGCAAGGGAAGCTCTTCCGTACCCCAACCATTGCATTTTATTCTTTGCTCTGCTATTAACAGCACTATTTCATCTGGCTCCAGCATTCTTTTACCTGAGGGTGCAAGTGAGTCTTCAGCCCAGATACCCGAAGGCGACAGGTGAGAAAAAAACGGCGAAACAAGTATGTTGGGTATATTGGCGATTACACCTTCGGCATTTTCCGACGTCAGGTCCATCAAAACGCTGTGATACAAAGCGTTGAATGCTTGTTCTTCAATAATAGGGTTGGTTATACCTCCATTCATTGCATAATCAAGAATGTCGGATGTGCCAATCCAAAGAGAGAAAAAACTTGCACCCAGGTTCTGTGCATCTAAAATTACACTGGTGGCGGGAGAACTGGCAAATCTGGCAAAATAACTGTAAAATGGGTTGGCTATGCCGTCAATCGGGGCTTGCAGTTGAGAGAGTTTTGCACCGGGTATGCCCAGATTGTGAAATGGGCCTTCTTCGGCAAAAATATTTTCAGTATTGGTTTCGTCAGGCATACCTCCTGCAGGTACAGGTTGAAGTATTGAATCGCCATTACAATCTACCGTATATGCAAGGGTTAGCTTATTCCCAAACCCAAGCTCATCTTTCATCAAAGGCTGTTTAAATTCTCCGCCTCCCACATTGAGCAACTGCCTTGAAATAATATTGGCGAAGGAAACAATCTGACCTGATTTGTACAGTTCATTGTTGACAAAGCCGGCGGTTTGCGAATCACCCATGGCTATAAACACTGAAAAGTCGGCCTTCCCGGCATTGGGCTTGAACTCACTGATTTCCGGTTCACAGGAAAAGAATGTCAGACCGGCCATCAAAAATAAAAGGAAACGGATAAGATTCATAAACAACGGGATAATTAAAAAACATAACTTAAACCAATGCCTGGCGTGAAACAAGAGGATTTATATTTTCCTCCAAAATTGGCAGGTGCATAATGAGCACTTTTTTCCAGGCCTCTCGAATAGACAAGCCCCGCGTCAAAGGAAAGGCCCGGTGCTGCTGTCAGAGTGCCTCCGGCGGAAAAAGTCAGGCGGTTTAGGTCGGGCTGACCTGGAAAAAAAAACTCATTATCGGTTGTGGCAGACTGATAAGAAATTCCGGCCCTGAAAGAAAGAAAATCGGCGAAATCATATTCTGCACCTACCCGGGCAATCACTCCATAACTTCTTTTTTCGGGTATGTTGATATGGCTGAGATATGAAGAGGTGTGATTAAAAGTATAACTGTTGCTTTCGGAATTGTTTTTAAAAATAAGAGCCACACCTGTGCTTAAAAAAGTGTTTTCAGAGAATTGGTAACTGGCTGTAAGGTCAGTCATCGCAGGGATAGCAACCTGGGAATTTGATGTAATATTTTCAGGAAAATAAGATAACAGAGATATCGGTACACTGAACACAGTACCTGCATTTTCAAACATAAAGCTGAACCCGGATTTATAGTTCAGTCCTAATTCTATGTTTTCTGTAGGAAGAAAAAATAAACCTGCATTGATGCCATATTGCCAGTCATTGCCCGATATTTCAACAGAGCCCTCCTGGTTGTAATCTCCGAAAGGAAGGGCTTTTGAAAAATGCATATCGGCCCGGGCAATCATCAAACCCACTCCAAGGTACAAATAATCTGTAATTGCATAGGAAACAGCAGGTTGAAGTACAGTAATCAGGTTTTCTGATTCTCTGACCAGAAACCTGCCGGTCCAGTTTTCTTCCTGCCATTTGATAAGGCTGACAAAAGGCGTGTTGTATGAAAAACCTATACTTAGTTTATCGCTAAGGGATGCAGTGAAGAAAATGTACCAGGGAAGAAGCAGGGAGTTATCAGTAGTAGCCTGGTAAAGTGAAGGAGCCGTATTTTGAAATTTCGTATAGGTTTGCGAAACGTTTATTCCTGCCGTCAGGTTGTATCGGGAGTCCATCTTAGAAATTACGGCAGGGTTTAGCCATAGGGTTTCAGCGTTTGCATTGGCCCCTGAATAGAGCGAACCCATTGAGCTGCTCCTGACGCCGGTTAATGAGGGTGTATAACCTGTGGCCCGGGCTGATGAGCAGGTAAGGATTATTACTAATACTAAAAACACAATGTGCTTCATCTGTTTTTGGTTCTGTTTTGATTTATCCTGGCAGAAATGCTGTTAAAATGCAGCACAAAATTAACCAAAAGTTCGCGCATGCGTGATTTTTGTTGATTTGTTTTTGGGAATGTTTTCAAATAAAGTTTCCTGGCCGAATCGTAGTATTCTGAAAATGTTGAACCAAATCTCAGGATAAGTGCCCTTTTATTCGGACTTATATTGAGGATGTAATGGCAAGAACAAAACGAAAAAACCGGATTGCCTTTGTGGATAAAGCAATCCGGTCTTAACCAATAAAACTATATTGTTAAAACTTTACATCTAAACCAATAGCAAAAGTTAAAGCTACGCGTTCATATGTTTCATTGTAGTTAATGGTTTGCATGCTGAATGATTTGGTGTAGGACTCATAAAGAGTTGACATTACTCCAAGGTTAATTCCCACATTGGGATTGATCATATATTTTGCTCCTCCGCCAAAAGAATTGGTGCTGAGGCTGTGGCTCAAATCGCTGTGGTATTTATCGTTTACTCCTGTTTGGGTGCGAAGGTATCCTGCACTGAGGAGCAGATTGTTGTTCAGTGTGTATTCCAAACCAAATGCTGCCTCCCAGAAATTATTGTCAATAACTTCCTCATTGGATAAGGTTTTACCGTAATCAGCGGATTTGTCGAAATAGTAGTGTACTCCGCCGGAAAGCCTGAGTTGGGGCAACACCCTGTAGCTGGCACCCACAGCAAGCATTGCGGGCATATCGGAAGCAACTTCTGCGTCATCTGGGTACATACCCACATCGTCAATGGTGGTAGAGTTGGTTAGGGTTATTGATGCTTTGTGTTCATATTTTATGGCTACATTTAAATCTTCTGAAAACTTCAGGTTCAGTCCCACTACAGGTACAATACCGGTTCCGCTCTGGCTTGCATCCAGTTGCATATCGGAAGTTGCCTGAGCATTTTCATTCATAAAGTTTGCATTGGCATCGTATACTCCTTGTATTTGGGCAGCTGTCATATTGCTATCATAAGCATTTCCAAGCCCCCCTGCGAGCTGGTCAGCTTCTGCGGGAGAGAGAAAACCAGCTGCTACAAGTTGATCAAGCGTAAAGTCACCTCCTCCGCCATCAATGATGGGTTGCATGCTCTGTGAAGCTCCGGATGCTGCAGCGGAAAGTGTAGAGAAAAATACGGGTGCCGAAATCATGTTACCGGGACCTTCTGCATTAAGCGGGTGCATTGGATTGATTCGGATGTCTCTTAAATGACCGGTATAGCTGTTGTTGGCCATTACATACCTTACCCCGGCGCTGACACCAATCATTTCGTTGATGGCATAAGAGGCATTGAGTTGAATGCCCCAGTTAAGTGAACTGCCATCAAAAGCAGCGTCCATACTGTATTGGGTGGTTTCAATACCTGCAGCAGAAAGCATAGGAGGCAGTACTGCAACCTGCTGTTCAAATGAGGGAAGTCCATCATCAAACGTCGCACTTCCACCCCCTCCAATGGGATTGAACCCAAAAGAAAAAGCAAGAGCACCTGTTTTGTAAACTGCATATACCGTGGGGAACAGGGGTGCGCTTACACCTCCTTCAAATTCCGTTCTTGCCATGCCGGGAAAGGTGCTGTTAATGGTCCGGGTTTGAGAAATGGTTTGATTGCTCAGTGATAAATGGAATCCATCCTGAAGAAATACGAGACCGGCAGGGTTATAATAGGCTCCTGTTGCATCGATTACTGCATCCTGCACCGGCTTTCTGATAAAAGATGCACTTTGGTTCGTGTTGGTTACGATTCCACCAGCCAGTGATACTGATGGGAATAATACCACTACCATCAATAAATTGATAAAAATTCTTCTCATGTTTGTTTTTTTAGTTAATTTTTTTGAGTTAATTCCAAAGGATCGTTTGCAGTTGTTATTATCAAGCGGCAAAAATACTAAAAAAGCACAATACAAACGAATGTTTAAGGATGTTTGTTTCTTGTATCTGTATAAAAATTAGCTTAATTCTGATTTGTCATATTTCCTAAAAGGCTGAATGACTTAAATATTTCAGCCAGTTGGTTAAGCAGGGTTAATCATTTTGAGAACTATGTGTTTATGTCGTACATTGTTTCTTTAAATACATATACACAGAGAAATCAGGAGTGCATTGCATATATGATAAAAAGTCTTATTGTCTTCCCTGTAACGGATAAATTGTATTTGTCCATCAACTAATATGTCAAAGTAGAATTAATAGGTAAAACTACTTCCACCAATAAACTCCCTGAGAATGCTGGTAGGAGGGATGTCTTTTGGGTTGATGGGTTTGAGCAGGCTTAAAATTCGGTTCAGCCTCCTTACTTCCTCCCTGATAACCTCGTTTTCGGCCAGAGAATCATCCAGTATTCCTGGTGCATAATGGGCAAATACCGCTATTTCATATATTAAAGAAGAATTAAAAATGGCATGGGCACTTTCCTGGAAGGGAAAAATACTGTGGTATTCATTACCCATTACATCGGGCCATCTTTTGATGGTTTCATTGAAGCTGTATCCTCTGAACAGATGGTCTCTTACCAATCTTCGTATTAACCGGTGGTCAGATGTTGACAAAGGAAGGTGATCATGAATATTGATTGTGTTGAGGGCAGAAACATAGAGCCTGTAGGAGTCAATATCCAGGGCATCTTTCCAAAGCCCGGGGTTAAGCCCGTGTATTCCTTCCACAATGATATAAGTGTCCGGGGTAATGGTTGTAGGATTGGGATCGGGAGTGGCTCCTTTTCCATCAAAATGGTATCGGGGAAGTCTCACAGTTGCACCGCCCAGTAAGCTGCTGATGGTTTTGCGGAAAAGGGTTAAGTCGAGAGCTGTAATCAATTCAAAGTTCTGAAGCCCGGTTTTCTCATCAATGGGAATCATGGAATGAGGCAGATAAAAGTTGTCCAATGACATGATTAAAACTTTCTTGCCCAGTACTTTCAGTTCAATAGACAACCTGTTGGCTGAGGTGGTTTTGCCGGAAGAAGTAGGCCCTGCGAGAAAAATCAACCTGGGTTTGAGCGGATGACTGACAATATTGTCGGCAATCCGTCCAATTCTTTTGGCCTGGTAGGCTTCTGATATTTTTATAAATTCAGGCAGTTCTCCATTATCAATTACTTCATTGAGCTGAGCAATATTTTCTATCCCCAGCTGTTTCATTGAGGTTTCGGACTCATCAAATCTTTTCAGATACTTACTCAGTTCGAGACGTACGGGCATCACTCTTTCATAAAAATCAGGATCTGCTATCAGAAAAAATCCTTTATTGAACTTGAAAAGTTGAAATCTGTCAAGATTTTCATAGTTTTCAACTACGTGATTGAAAAATAATTCTCCGTTTCCATTCAGGTGCGCCAGATGCATCCCTTTGGGATTCTCAGATGAATGAGAATACAATAGTTCAAGAATATCCGCACGGTTGTGCAATTCAAAGTACCTTATGATCTTTTCTTTGGGGAGGATTTCCTGGTTAAAGTTCAGGTTTTCCTTAATGAGCTCTCGTATGCGATCCTTTAATTTCTTTATGTCTTCAGGCTGTATCTCATTATCTTTAAAATACCCGTATACTCCTCCGGGAATACTGTAGGAAATATAATACTCACGATGCTGAAATAAATCAGAAACAGCTTTGTTGAAGATTACCAGCAAGGGTTCAAGCCTGTTTCTGAATGACATTCTTTCTGTGGGGGAGATGCGAAACCTTTTATCTGTGGCTAATTCCATAATATCTCTGTCAGTATAAATGTGGAGTAAACGATTTGTACAAGGTTTTTGATAAATGCTACAGACAAAGATAAGTGTTACCTTTGTGATATGTTTACGTGTAATTCGGTTTTTGGAATTTTTCAGAGGAAAAGAGTTATTAATTAATTCTTTCCTCTGCTTTGTATACAAGCTGAAATAAGCCCCTCTTATGCCAGTGCCTGCAGGAAAAACAGACTACATTGATACGGAAAAAAGCAGATAATGATATTTTTTTTTATTCAGCATGCTTTAGTTTTTTAAATTTTATGTAGGTTTGTTATACAAAAGCATAATTTTTTACATTGAATGACAAAAATACATTCCATCAAAATTAATAAAATATTCAAGATATGAAAGATTTATCGACCACATACCTGGGGCTTAATTTAAAAAACCCTGTAATCGTAGGTAGTTCGGGATTAACAAGAAACCTGGACAATTTGAAGATCATAGAAGAAAAAGGGGCCGGTGCTGTTGTCCTTAAATCTTTGTTTGAAGAGCAAATCAAACTGGATATCAGAAAAGTGTTTTCTTATGATGATATGCAGAGTTCCTACACTGAGGCAGATGATTATATCCGTAATTACTCAAGGGCTCAAACTATCGAGGAGTATCTTGATTTAATCAAAAGCGCCAAGAGCAGCCTGACCATTCCTGTTATTGCCAGTATCAATTGTGTGTCGGCAAATGAGTGGCCGGCATTTGCCAAAGAAATTGAAAATGCAGGTGCCGATGCGTTGGAGTTAAACATCTTTGCTTTGCCATCTGACGTTGAGAAAACAGCTGCTGAATATGAGAAGTTGTATTTTGATATTGTTGAAAATGTAAAGAAACAAACCAAGCTTCCTGTTTCGCTCAAGGTTTCCTACCATTTTTCTGGTCTGGCAGAAATTTTAAAAAAGCTTTCATGGACAGGAATAAAAGGACTGGTATTGTTTAACCGCTTTTATAATCCCGATATAGATATTGATAAATTTGTGGTAAAACCGGGGAACCTGTACAGTACTCCCGAGGAGATTTCAACCTCCTTGCGATGGATTGCTATAATGGCAGGCAGGGTTCATGCTGATTTGTGTGCCTCCACAGGCGTGCATGATGGTGCAGGGGTTGTAAAGCAGCTGCTTGCAGGTGCCACTTCTGTGCAGGTGTGCAGTACTTTGTACAAAAACGGGTTTGACCAGATTTCACTTATCCTCCAGGAATTAAAGTTCTGGATGGAAAAAAACAAATACGAAAAGATTGATGATTTCCGCGGCAAGTTAAGTTTTAAGAACATGGATAATCCTGCTGTTTTCCAGCGTGTTCAGTTTATGAAACATTTTGCAGGTATTGAATAAAAACCTGACTTCCAGCGGCCCGTTTGTACAATAGAAAAAGGGATGAATTTTGTTTTTCAGACAAATTCATCCCTTTTAATATTTTGTGTAACGATACCGAGGTTTATTAGAATCAAATAACCAGTCAGCTTTGTTTAGTCCAGTGATCCAAAAACTCTTTCCAGAATATCATTGATCCGGGCCGCCGGATCTGTACGTATTTTCAATTCTTCCTCTGCAAGCATCAGGAACAGACCATCCAGCGCTTTGGTAGTAGTATAATCAGCCAAATCAGTATTTATGGGGTCTATTCCGGGAGTCCACTGGGCCAAGGGATTGTATACCGAAGTAATGCTGTTCCAGGCCGTGGCAGCACCAACGCTTTCAAGGGCATCAAATATATCGGGTTTGAAAGCATCATGAAGTGACTGGTAGGTCTTTTCATGCAAGTACATTGTAGCTGCATTGTCAGTTCCGTTAAGAATTCCGCGTGCATCTTCTATGGTCATAGCCATTACAGCATCTATAAATATGGGTTTTGCTTTGGCTGACGCTTCTTCAGCTCCCCGGTTCATTTTTAGCACAACCTCATCCAATACAGGACGAAGATTGGGCAGGTTGGTATTGATAAAGTTGTAAGCACCAGCAGCTTCTGCCGGCCAGGGAATCTTTATAAGGTCGTTGCCATAATATCCGTCTTGACGGTTGGTCAATGCTACTGAATTGTCTGTGCCAACCTTTAGAGCTTCCTTAAGACCCTGTATTATCTCTGCTTCCGTGAGAGGTAAAACAAAGTTGCCCTCTTCATCGCACGATGGTAAGGTAATACTTAGCATGAGGGTAAATAACAGGATAACTCCGGTTATAAAGGATTGCTTTTTTCCAAATCGATTATCGTTTAACATGGCAGTTGGTTTTAAGATCAGAGAATGGTATCTTTATGCTAACCTTCTTCCAATAATTACACCACAATGAAAACAATATGAACTTTTTGTTTGCAAATAGGTTATGAAGAAGTGATTAGACGCAAAGTTCTTAAAAAAAATTATGATATGAGTAAGTAGAAAT
>JAABSE010000068.1 GCA_011390575.1 Sphingobacteriia bacterium | reverse complement strand
AACACTTCCCTGAAGATGGGCGTAAAGCTTACGAATCTGCAACATATGCTATTTTACTCTGAATTCCAGCACACGTATCTGTGGCTGCCCCTGGCAGGCTTTATCATTGGTATGATTGCCTCGATGGTGGGCAGTGGTGGTGGCTTCTTCTTTCCTTTGTTGCTCATTCTCTTTTTTCAGATTCCCGCCCACATTGCCGTAGCCACCTCTCTTGCAGCCAGCCTGCCCCTGTGCATTGCCGGCACCACAGGGCATTACCGCAGGGGTAATATAAACCTGCGTCTGGGGTTCATATTTGGGGCTGCCGGTATTTTAGGCGCTTTGTCGGGTGCATTTTTTACCCGACTCATGCAACCCTCAACCCTCAAAATCGTTTTCGGAATCTATTCTGTTGTGCTGGCCCTGATCATCTTTTACACAAGCATAAAGGACAAAAAAAGAGGAAGAGGGAGTGACCTTCCCGATAAAATTGCACCGGGAAAGATAGCCAAAAGCTCTTTCTTTGGTTATGTGGGCGGTGCTATCAGCGGCACATTTGGCACCAGTGGCGCAGCCCCCATCATTGCAGGGTTATTTGCATTAAAAACTCCTGTAAAAAAAGTTGCCGGCACTTCACTTATGGTGGTGCTGATCAACACCCTGGCAGCCTTTGCCGGTCATTTTCTACTGGGAGAAGTGGATCTTACCCTGGTACTGATGCTTACTGCCGGCTCAGTAATGGGAGCTTTGCTGGGCCCGCGTTTGCTGGTGGCCATTAAACCTGAAAAGTCAGAAAACCTCATTCGCAGGATTTTCGCCATCATAATTATCATTTCCGGTATTTTACTGATTATCAACTAAAACTGCTGATATGACTACACAAATTGCATTGACCTTTATCTTTTTGATCGCTTTTATCCTTCTGCTGACTTTCAACGAGTTGGTATATCGCAGATTGGGTATGAAAGGAGAAATAACACGCAAATTTGCCCATTTTACGGCAACTCTTTCTACCATTACCTTTCCCTATCTTTTTGATGACCATTGGTATGTGCTGGTGCTGGCCGTTATATTTTTCATCCTGCTTTTTGTGAGTCGCAATTATACCTATCTGAAATCTATCCACGACATCAAAAGAATCTCCGTGGGCAGCTACATGCTGCCGGTAGCCATTTATGTCACCTTCCTGATTGCTTTTAAACTGGAAGAACGACTTCTTTTTATCCTGCCTATGCTGGTGCTGGCCATTTGCGATCCTATTGCGGGAATTTTGGGAATCAACTTACAGCAGTACAATCACCGGATCAAAATTTTCCGTTGGAAGTTGCAGAAAACATGGTTAGGCTCCCTTTCTTTTTTGATTTCCTGCTTTACCATCAGCATCATCGCATTATTTTTCTACTATGAGGTTTTTGATCTAAAAACGTTCTGGCTGGCACTCGTTATTTCCATCACCGGTACCGTGGCAGAAATGATAAGCTGGAAGGGAATAGACAATCTTATCATTCCCCTTAGCATTGTTGGCGTATTAATACTCTGGTTATAAAGCACGTTCTCAAAAAAAAAACATAAAAACATGAAATTCATCTACAAAGAAGAAAACATTCTCAATGTACCCAATGCCATTAGCTTTTACCGGGTGATAACCTTCCCACTCATCCTGATCCTCGGTTTGATGGGCAAAGAACAATGGTTTGTCATTTTACTGAGCATCAACCTGGTAAGCGATATTCTGGATGGGTTTATTGCCCGAACTTTTAAACTTACCACTCGATTTGGTGCTGCATTAGACAATCTGGGTGATATAGGCACCTACATCCTGGCTCTGTATGGAATATTTGCCTTTCGCTGGCAAGCCATTGGGCCGCATGCCTGGTTGTTGTACCTGTTCCTGGGTGTATTTGTATTGAGCTACCTGGTGGCATTTGTGCGATTTGGAAAGATTCCCGGACTACATCTTTACGGAGCTGTGATAACAGGTTACCTGCAAGGAGTGTTCTTTTTCGTTCTTTTTGTCTGGGATTTTTATCTCTGGTTTTATTACCTGGCCCTGGGATGGGGCACACTGGCTTACATCGACAAAATACTGGTGCTGCTGACCACTGACGACATCAAGTCGGGACTTAAAGGATACTACTGGGTAAGAAAGAACAAGAAAAACTGAACAGGCCTCTGGATAGAATATTTTTTTGGTTCACTCATCACAGAAAAAGACTGCAAACGGTTGTACCTTCAAAAAAAAAGAATAGGAACGTTCGAAAACGAACAGAGGGAGGGTTAAAACGAACACATCCAGTTTTTCCCCTGGGGCTGTAATTTTCAGCTTAAAACTATCTTTCAATACATTATCCCTGATGGCATGGTTTTAACAGGACTTTTCCCAACTAATGATTAAGCCATGGCAACCCAAACCCTGCTATTCTTTTATTAAATCAGCATTAATTTACAGCTGAGCAAGGTTTATAACCCCTGGAAACATTATTCATCTAAACCTATTGTCAATGCAAAAAATTCTCTTCCTGTTTGTTGGTCTTTGTTGTATCAACCAGCTTAGTGCACAAAAGATAACTGAAAAAAGTGCTGAAAACGAAACACTAACAAAAACAGCATCCTTTATAAGCGAGAATGCAAGTTCACCTGAAACATACCTGGTTGAAAAATTCAACAACTACGATGTTATTCTACTGGCCGAGGATCATGCGGTTCGAGACAACCTGTTATTTGTCAATGAGATCATCCCCGGCCTGTATCGTTCAGGGGTACGAACCCTGGGAATGGAATTTGGCGCCAGCGAAAATCAGCACATTCTGGATTCTTTGCTGGTTGCTCCGGCGTATGACGAACAAACTGCCAGAGATATCATGTATTTTTACAATGTGGGATGGGCATACAAAGAGTATATGAACCTTTATAAAAAGGCATGGGAATTCAATCAAACTTTGCCGGAACATGCCCCGAAATTCCGCATTCTTAATTTAAGTTACCAATTCGACTGGAGTGAATTTGAAGGCGTCCGTACACCTGAAAACATGAACAAGGTGTTTCACAATGGCACCCCCGACATGTACCGTGCAGCCATTGTAGAACAGGAGATTATAGAACGGGATGAAAAAATACTCATCCTTACCGGCACCTATCATGCATTCACCCGATACAACATGCCTGTTTACAATGAATACAGTGATTACTTCTGCGATTTCAACGACCTGATGCTGGGAAACCGATTGTATGAAAAATATCCCGAAAAAGTCTTCACGGTTATTATCCATCAACCCTTTCCTGCCAAGCCCAACAGCGACAACTGGCTTGCAAGTCCTGCCAATGGAGCCATTGAAAAGATCATGCAATTACTGGATTACCAGGCCATAGGTTTCGACCTGGTGGCAGCACCCGGCCACCTCCCTGACAATAGCTTCTATTCAACCTGTTACCCGGAATTTACTCTTGGCCAGCTAGCCGATGGCTACATTTTCCTGAAACCTTTTCATCAACTTAAGGGTTGTGAAATGGACCCGGATTTCTTTGAAGGCCGTGACTGGAAACAATTGCGCAAACAAATCCCCGACCCAGACTGGAGAGGCGATATCAACAATTTACATGAGTTTAAAACCCAGATAAGCAACTACGGGAACCTGTCCCATAGATATCAGCAAGTTATTCATCCTTAAAATAAACAATCATGATGCCTGCAAAACAAATCCTGTCACAGATTATCCTTATCCTTTCATGCCTCCCTTTACTGGCTAACAAGCCCATAGTAGGTAAAGTTACCCGTATCAATGACTTCCCGTCCAATTTTGTTGCTGCCAGAAACATCGACATATGGGTGCCGGAAGATTACGACACACTGAAGCGATACGCTGTGCTTTATATGCACGATGGCCAAATGCTGTTTGACTCCACCTCTACCTGGAATCATCAGGAATGGAAAGCAGACGAAACCCTTTCAAGACTGATGGAGGAAGATATGGTGCAGAATTCCATAATTGTAGGCATCTGGAACAACCAGGAATACAGGAGAACAGAATACTTCCCGGAAAAAGCCTTGCAGTTTCTCCCTCACGAAACCCGTGACACCTTGATTGCAAATTGGCTGATGGATAAACCCCTGGCAGATGAATACCTTGCATTTTTAACTTCAGAATTAAAACCTTATATTGACGAGCATTTCTCTACTTATGCCGACCGGCAACACACTTTTATTGCGGGCTCAAGTATGGGAGGACTGATATCGGCCTATGCAGTGTGCGAATATCCTGATATATTCGGAGGAGCAGCCTGCCTTTCTACCCATTGGCCAGGCATCTATGCTGACAGTAAAGAAATTCCACAGGCCATCAACACTTACTTGCTCAACAACCTGCCGGATCCCGGCAGCCATAAATTCTATTTCGATTTTGGTACAGAATCTATAGACAGTTGGTACGAACCCTACCAAAAAATTGTAGACAAAACCATGCAAGCCAGGGGATACGATGAAACCAACTGGAAAACCCTTAAATTCCCGGGAGCAGATCATTCTGAAAACGCCTGGGCAGAAAGATTTGAAATACCTTTGACTTTCCTGTTGCAAAAGTAATTAGCTACCCAATAACATCTCGCAACACTAATCGTTCAAAAAAAGCAGGCTCAAACCTGATTATCTCAGGGCTTGAGCCTGCTTTTTTATGGTTATTGTTAAAGGGAAGCCCTGAACAACCTCCTATTTCTTCACAAACCTGGCAACTGAAGTACCGGTTTTCCCCTGGCATCGCAGAATATATACGCCGTTTTGAAGATGAGAAACATCAAACGATACCGGAATCCCGGCTGACACAGAATATTGATTGTATTGTGAAACAATTTTTCCGTCCATGCTCACGATGGTAACATCAAGGGTATCATCACTGTTGTCCCATACCATCTGCAACCCTGAATTTACCGGATTAGGATAAACCTGAAGCTTAGCAGCACCAGCAATATGAGGCACTGCAGTTACATCTTCGGTATAATATAAATCAAACCGCAGGAAATGATCAAATTCATTCGTCCAGGTTCCTCCTTCCAGGATATATACATCAATCTTTTTAACAGACTGGTCTTCATTATACTCAAATTTGGCACTTGCACCTTCAATTATCTCCCATCCTTCGCCGTTATCAATACTAAATGCATAATATGATAAATTACGGAAAGCATCATAGTCCCATTCAGTTTTATAGGATCCTATCCATTTCTCCTGCTCATAATCCCAGATTTCCTGCTGTATCAGAATCATTCTCCCTTCTTCGTTATAGGTCGCTGACATTCTCATAAAATTCAGCCAGTCGATTTCGTCCCCGGTATATCCTTTGTTGAAAACATCGATTTCCTCTATGACTTCAGGATTTACCAATACTGTCATATCGGTAAATTGCAGCAGATCGTAATTATACCATTTAATATCAAAATACTTCAATGACTTTATCCATTGTTCTTCAATCCAGTCCCACTCCCAGGAATAACCAGAATTCCAGTCATTGTTCTCTCCTGGTTCAAAAACCATTCTCGTTTCAGGTTCCCAGCTATCTTCCATCTCATCATACCATGAAAAAAGCACTTCTATCATAGCATTGTCATTGTTGTAGAAGTATTCTTCCCTTTCTTCCGGTATCCATGAGCGGGTCCAGCTGTCGTAGTATTCCCAGATACGCAACAGGAGTTGATCATTTTCATTCATCTCATCCGTTGCACGGTAGCCATAATCCACTTCCCATTCCGACACATCACGATTGTATACATATTCAACATAAAGAACTTCCTCTCCGGCTTTATCGGTTGCCATTTCTGTGGCAAAATAAGGCATCCATTGGTCTGCATCCCACAAATAGGATTCAACCCGTACCAGGTTGTCTTCATCGTCATAGTAAGCAGCTTGCTTTTCTGCAGGATAATAATCCTTGGTTGCTTCATCCGAATACCATCTTTCAAGCTCCTTGATATTGAAAGTACCATCGTAGTAAACCGGAATTTCTTTGGCAAGCAGCACCATACCATCACTTTTGAAGCCCGTATTGACATACATCAGGCTGCTGTCTGCCTGC
Organism: Sphingobacteriia bacterium; assembly: GCA_011390575.1. Classification (GTDB taxonomy): domain Bacteria; phylum Bacteroidota; class Bacteroidia; order Bacteroidales; family UBA7960; genus SKVR01. The sequence continues at coordinate 13,456 of JAABSE010000068.1, read as the reverse complement.
GCTTTGTTTTTTATCCCCAGCGTACCCCACTCCAGAAATGAAATGGGCGAAATTTCCATCTCTTTCTCTTTGGTGTTTTCTTTTGCGGATGTCCTGAATGCAGAAAGTGCAGGAGTGTGCTTTTTTGCCCTTTTGGGCATCTGTTGCTGACCCATCCCAGGGAAAACAAACGCAGAAAGGACTAAAATCAGTAAAATTCGTTTCATATCTTAAATTGTTGAAATTATATAAATAAATTATTGAGTTATTTTAACCCTCGCATGGCAATTCAAAAAGCACTCTTGCATTTGTTTGGGCAAATCTGCCTTGTCAAATTATATGCCACGAAAGGCAAAGAGAAATCTTTTCTTAAAAAAAAAGAAGAATTTGCTTTGTAAACCCTTCTCTCCGGAATAACCTAAATTAAATCAATAATAATTGATGTGTTCATTTTCGACCATATTTATGTCCGAAAAGAGAGCATTACCTGGTGATAATTTCAAGCATCCATTACCCCGATGTCTTTCATTTTTATAAGACTAATATATTTTTATTGGATGCATGCGTATATTGTTGTCTTTTATTTTGTTTGTCCCATGCAACAAAACGAAACATTTTGCCTGGTTTAGCCGAATAATTCATCTCAGGCGATATCAATCTGCACCCTGTATCTTCTAATGTTGTTGTTTTCATCCAGCGGGAAACAAATGAGGAAAACTCTCTACACCAAAAAGTTTATTCGGGGCATATAGTGGCTGTTAAACCTTCGTATTGGGTCATTAAAAAATCTAATTATCCGAATATTAACAACTGATTTACTGTAGATTAAAAATTTTTCTCTTTTCTTATTACTTTATTCCTGACTTTTCATGGTATAATTCTTGGCTAAACAAAATCCTGAAAAAGAACACTCCAATTAATCTGATTTTTAAAACTCAAAACTTTTTTACCATGGATAAATTAGAAATAAAAGGAAACTGGAACCAGATCAAAGGAAAACTAAAACAAAAGTATGCACAGTTAACCGATGATGACCTTACATATGCAGAAGGTGAAGGTGAAAAGCTACTGGGCAAATTGCAGGAAAAAACCGGCAAATCCAGAGAGGCTCTCATAGAAGAGATTAATTCGATAAGAGAATAAAACAAACATATGCGGCCTTTTACTAAGATTTCCCTAAAACCCATTATGTTATAACCCATAAAAAAATATGATTATGCGAATAATAAAAAACCCTTTCTTTATAATCCCGGTCATAGCCATGATTATTCTGATGGGCTGTCAGCAGGAGGCTACAACAGATGAGCAGCTGCAGGAACAAAAAACTGAGATAAAGGAAGAAATAAAAATGGCTGTTGGCTTGATAGAAAATGCTATTGAGACTGACGAATCCAGTGTTTTCATTGAAAAAACAGATTTGGCACTCAACAAAGTCGATGAGCAACTGGATAGGTATCATGATCTGATGGATAACTCCATGGAACGCATTTATAAGGACACCCGGGACCGAATCATCAGGATAAAACAAAAAACTGTTGAGATCGATTTCAGATTGTCATTACTGGAAGACAATCAAGTCAGCACGCGAGCCGGGGCAGAAACAAATGACACCCTTGACATCAGAAGAACCCGACCCGTAGCCTATCAGTTTCCCGTTATTACTGCCCCCGGAAATCCCCCGCGAGGTGACCTAATTCAATATGGCGATGAGGTTAGAGAAGAGACCATTAAAAACCTGCAATCATTGCAAAATGAGTTGGAATTGTTTATGGAAAATAGTCTTTAACCAAAAACCTGAATAGGATAACTCAAAGACACCCTGCATGGGGTAAATCCCCATAAGGGTGTTCTTTTTCACCCTTTTGGAAAGATTATCATAATTTTTGCTGGCATGAATTTTCAGCAATCCTTTTTTTGCTTCCAAACCCAAAACCAGCTTGTTATTGTGGAATAACTTCTACAATATCATTTATATGAACCCTGCCATGTTAGTACTTTTGACACACACTCGCATGATTGCAATTCGCACTAAGCTAAAATAGTTTTGTTAACTGTTAGCTGGTGAGCTCTCCACGCAAGTGCGTGACAGGCATCTGACAGCTTTAATAAAATTAGGAACAGATGAATTTCGCTTAAACTCATTTTCAGAAGCCTTAACGAATTCCATTACCAGATTACAGGCTTCCGAATACAATATCAACAATTTCCGTATTTAAGTGTTGAAAGTTTGTATAATAATCACTATGCGAAAAACTTTATCCATATTCCTGGCATTAATACTCCTCGGCATCTCCTTGCATTTGGGTGTTGCCTCGCACTTTTGTGGTGGCGAACTGGCTCAGGCAAAATTGGTATATGGTCATGGTGTAGCAGGCTGCGGAATGGATTGCAGCATACCTTCCAGGGAACCCAACCCACAGGAAACGAAACTTCAAAAACCTTCCTGCTGTCAGGATTTTATTTTTACAATGGCTGTTGATGAGTATCAACCGGTTTCACAGAAACTCTTTGTTGAGCTTCATCAGCATATTTTTCCCGGTATAAATCATATTTTCACGCCGTGTTTTTCTGTTGTAAAAACCAATTTCAACAACATACCCCCACCCCATACTACAGAAGTACTCCTCCCCTTCATACAGGTATTTTTGATTTGATTGTATTGCGGTTATTCTGAAGGAGACTTGCACCAATCTGCAAGCACCTTTTTACAATACTTAAAAAAATCAACTAACATCGTAAAAATGCACCTGTACATTAAAAACATGGTATGCCAGCGTTGTATCCAGGCCGTAAAGGCCGAAGCAGAAAAGCTGGGCATTCATAATGCAGACATCAGTCTGGGGCAAATTCAATTTCCTGAATTTCAAACTGATGCCCGGATAGTTGACACCCTGAAGTCCGCATTATGTAACCTGGGTTTCGAAATCATTGATAACAAAAAAAGCAGGCTTATCGAGCAGGTAAAAACCCTTGTGATTGAGAAAATTCATCACCACGACGGAGAAATAACCAACAATTGGTCGGAGCTTATCGCTGCAGAGGTTCATTACGAATACAATTACATCAGCAACCTGTTTTCTTCCATGGAAGGAATTACCCTCGAACAGTTTATCATCCGTCAAAAAATTGAGAAGGTGAAAGAACTTCTGTTTTACGACGAACTTACCCTTTCGGAAATTGCCTATCGCATGGGTTACAGTAGTGCAGCCTATATCACCAATCAGTTTAAGAAGATTACGGGGATGACCCCGGGGCAATTTCGTAAACTGCTCGACAAAAACCGCAAACCCATTGACAATCTGTAAATATTACAGTTTATTCCCGGCAAAGTGTAAAAGAAAAGCACTTGTGGGGTTGTAATTTTACCTTTTAATTAATTCATTGTTAAACCTAAATTCTATTCTTATGAAAACCCTATTATTGCTTTTTACATTCATCATCCCTTCTCTTACATTCGGACTTTCAGCTGCCGAAAAAACCGAATTCAAAGTCTACGGCGCCTGCGGCATGTGTGAAGCACGCATCGAAAAAGCCGCTAAAAGCATGGACGGTGTAAATGCTGCCGACTGGAACCAGGAAACCAAAATGCTCTCCATCGAATATGATGCTGACAAGGTAAACCTGGACGATGTGCACAAAACCATCGCGGAGGCAGGTCATGATACCGAAAAGGTAAGCGCCAAAGATGAAGTCTATGAAGGACTTCCTGCTTGCTGCCACTATGAACGTCCCGACAGCGATAAATAGTAACGAACAAATGTAAGTGGCAAAAGCATTTGCGCACTTAACACCTAACCGCAAGGAACGCAAGGCATGCAAATGCATTTGCGTCCCTTGCGGTTACATTGCCCTCTTTGCGGTTAAAATCTTTTGTACAAATCATCCTAAATTATAATCAAAATGAAAGACCACGAAGCCAACCATAAGCACGACAAAGCAGACAAAGAAAAGGAGCATTCCGGGAAGCAAAACCAGGAAGAAAACCATGATCATCACCATCATGAAGACCATGAGGATAACCAGGGTCATGAGGATCACGAACATGATCACGATGACCATTCCGAACATGATCACCACGACCACCATGCTCACATGATTAAGGATTTCCGTACCCGGTTCTGGATATCTCTCGCCCTGAGTTTGCCTATTGTAGTGCTGGCGCCCATGATACAGGGCTTGCTGGGGTATGAGCTGCGCTTTGAAGGAGACCGATACGTACAGTTTGCTCTGTCCTCTTTGGTATTTTTTTACGGGGGATGGCCTTTCTTCAAAGGGCTCAAAGATGAGATCAAAGACAGGGCGCCTGGCATGATGACCCTTATCGCCATGGCTATCACTGTTGCCTACGTGTATAGCTCGGCAGTGGTTTTCGGACTGGAAGGGAAAATTTTCTTCTGGGAACTGGCAACACTGATCGTGGTTATGTTGCTGGGCCACTGGATCGAAATGAAATCTGTAATGGGTGCCTCCAATGCCCTTGATGAACTGGCCAAACTCATGCCTTCTGAGGCTACCCGCATCAAAGACAATGATGACACCGAAACCGTTTCCATTTCCGACCTTAAAGCCGGTGATGTGATACTGGTAAAGCCGGGAGAAAAGATTCCTGCCGATGGTGAGATTAAAGAAGGTGAAAGCAACATCAACGAAGCCATGATAACCGGCGAATCCAAACCGGTAACCAAAAAGAAAGGCGATGAAGTCATTGGTGGCTCCATCAACGACAACGGCACAATAAAAATCACTGTAAAGCACACAGAAAAAGACTCTTATCTTTCCAAGGTCATAGGCATGGTGGAAGAGGCACAAAAGTCGCGATCCAAAACCCAGAACTTTGCCAACAGGGCTGCCGGGTGGCTTTTCTACGTTGCCCTGGGCGCCGGAATTATCACCCTTGTGGTGTGGCTGGCACTGGGACGCGAATTTGCATTTGCCCTGGAGAGGATGGTCACGGTAATGGTCATCTCATGCCCACATGCCCTTGGACTTGCAGTGCCACTGGTGGTGGCCATCTCCACTTCCGTTTCGGCCCAAAAAGGTTTGCTCATCCGCAACCGCACCGCCTTCGAAAATGCCCGCAAAATCACCACCATCATTTTCGATAAAACCGGAACCCTTACAGAAGGGGAGTTCGGGGTAACCCGATATAAATCGGTGAGCGATGATTATTCCGACGAAGAGATTTTATCTGTGGCAGCTTCCCTGGAATCACAATCGGAACACCCCATAGGCTCCGGAATAGTTCGCAAGGCAGAAGAAAAAGAACTGGATTTCAAAGAAGCCAAAGATTTTAGCAATATCAAAGGAAAGGGCATCAAAGCCAAACTTGAAGGCAAGGAGGTAAAAATTGTAAGCCCTGGTTTTCTTAAAGAAAAGGATATAGAACAGCCCGATGAAGCTTTTAAGGATGAATCGGAAACTGTGGTTTTTGTTTTGGTGGAAGAAAAGCTGGCCGGTTTTATTGCGTTGGCCGATGAAATAAGGGAAGAATCGCACGAAGCCATCAAAACCCTCAAAAGCAAAAACATAAAAATCATGATGGCTACCGGCGACAATGAAGAAGTGGCAAAATCTGTAGCCAAAACCCTCCAACTGGATGATTACCATGCACAGGTACTTCCCGAAGACAAACAGGATATCATCAAAAAACTGCAGAAAAAGGGAGAATTCGTTGCCATGACCGGCGATGGCATCAACGATGCTCCTGCTCTGGCTCAGGCCGATGTGGGCATTGCCGTAGGCTCGGGCACCGATGTGGCTGCCGAAACAGCCGATATCGTACTGGTGAACAGTAACCCCAATGACATTGCCAGCCTGATATTGTTTGGTACTGCCACCCATCGCAAAATGATTCAAAACCTTTGGTGGGCAGCGGGTTACAATATTGTGGCCATACCCCTGGCAGCAGGTGTACTCATTTCTGCGGGAATATTGCTCAGTCCGGCGGTTGGTGCAGCCCTGATGAGCCTGAGCACCATCATTGTAGCCATTAATGCACAACTGCTGAGAAGGCAGGTAAATTAAAAGTAACAAAAATAAAAACCCATGCTTAATAGACTCATACGCTTTTTTCTGGAAAACCGCCTGGTAGCATGGCTGCTGATGATATTTCTCATTGGCTGGGGCATCTCTGTAGCGCCCTTCAACTGGAAGATTGACATCCTCCCCCGCGACCCGGTGCCCGTGGACGCCATCCCTGATATCGGTGAAAACCAGCAAATCATCTTCACCGAATGGATGGGTCGCTCCCCCCAGGACATCGAAGACCAGATTACCTATCCCCTCACTTCAGCTTTGCTTGGCATCCCCGGCGTTACCAGCATACGAAGCACTTCCATGTTTGGGTTTTCCAGCATCTACATCATTTTCGATGAAGATATAGAATACTACTGGAGCCGCTCGCGCATCCTGGAAAAACTAAATTCCTTGCCTCCCGGATTGCTGCCCGTGGACGTTAGTCCACAACTGGGGCCCGATGCAACGGCTTTAGGCCAGGTATTCTGGTACACCCTGGAAGGACTCGATGAAGAAGGCAACCCTGCAGGCGGCTGGGACCTGCACGAACTACGCTCCATGCAGGACTATTACGTGCGCCTGGCCCTCAATAGCGTACAGGGCGTGTCGGAAGTAGCCAGCGTAGGCGGACATGTGAAAGAGTACCAGGTGGATCTCGATCCTGATGCCATGAAGGTGTATGACATCTCTATTATGCAGGTGGCCCGGGCCCTGCAGCAAAGCAACCGTGAAACCTCCGCCAACACCATCGAATTCAATATGGTGGAATACCTGGTTCGGGGTTTAGGCTATATCGAATCGCCGGAAGATATCCGTCAAACCGTGGTAGCTGTCAACGATAATGTACCCGTGCGTATCATGGACATTGCCCGGGTGAACATTGGTCCGGCGGTGAGAAATATGACCGGGATCCTGGATAAAGGAGGGGTGGAAACCGTAGGTGGAGTAGTGGTAGCCCGCTATGGCGAAAACCCCCTGCAGGTGATTGAGAATGTGAAGGCAAAAATCGAGGAAATCAGTTCAGGCCTTCCCACACGCGAACTGGCCGATGGCACCACATCGCAGGTTACCATCGTACCTTTTTACGACCGCACCCAACTCATTTACGAAACCCTGGGCACCCTTAACGATGCCATCATCCTTCAGATTCTCATTTCCATCATCGTGATTATCGTGATGGTTTACCACCTCAGAACCTCACTGCTCATCTCCGCCCTTTTGCCTATCGCTGTATTGATGAGCTTTATCATGATGCGGTATTTTGGAGTAGAAGCCAACATCGTGGCCCTTTCGGGTATTGCCATTTCTATCGGGACCATGGTGGATTTGGGTATCATCATGAACGAAAATATTTTGCGCCATTTGCAGGAAGCAAAAGACAGTGCGAAGAACCGGCTGGAAATCATCTACGAAGCATCCGCAGAAGTGGCCCCGGCCATCCTCACCGCAGTCAGCACCACCATTGTAAGTTTTCTGCCTGTATTTACCCTGCAGGCCGCCGAAGGGCGCTTGTTCTCGCCGCTGGCATTTACCAAAACTTTTGCTTTGGTGGCCGCACTCATCATCACCATTGCCTTTATGCCTGTGCTGGCCTACCAGTTTTCGGGCAAGTGGGAATGGAAAAGATGGAAATCATTCTTTCAAAAGCCCTCAACCCGTTTTACCATTAACGGTCTGACCATCATTGCCGGACTGCTCATCGCTTTTTACATTCTGTGGTGGGCAGGGTTGTTTATCATCCTTACGGGTGTTTCGGGCCTGGTGCAAAATATTTTCCCCGAAAGGGTAAAACCCCACAAAAACATCATCAATCTGGGTATCACCCTGCTGGTGGTGTTGATTTTGCTGGCCAACGAGTGGTTACCCATTGGTGTGGACCGCAGCCTGTTTATCAACATCCTGTTTCTGGCTATCGTCATCACCCTGGTTTTGATGCTATTCCGAGTGATTTTGTATTATTATCCCCGCCTGCTCACCTGGTGCCTTACCCACAAAAAAACATTTTTGGTTATCCCCGCATTCCTGTTGCTTTTGGGATTGAACATATGGATGGGCTTCGGCAGCATCTTTGGCTTTGTGGCCCAAGGCTTTGACAAAGCAGGAGTGAATATCCGCAACACAACCGTCTGGTCCGGTCTGTATCATGCATTCCCGGGACTGGGCCGTGAATTTATGCCGGCACTGGACGAAGGTAGTTTTCTGCTCATGCCCACTACCATGCCCCATACCGGCATTGAGTACAATCTGGAAGTGCTGCAGGCGGTAGACCGTCGCATACAAGCCATTCCCGAAGTGGAGATGGTCGTCGGGAAAGCTGGTCGTGCCGAAAGCCCACTGGACCCCGCCCCCATGACCATGTTCGAAAACGTCATCATCTACAAAAATGAGTACAGAACCGATACAGACGGGCGAAAAATACGCTTTAAGGTGGATAGAGAAGGAGAATTTGAAAGGGACGAAAAAGGCGAACTCATCCCCCACCCACGAGGTCGTTATTACAGGCAGTGGCGCGATCATATCGAAAGCCCCGATGACATCTGGAATGAAATTACCCGTGCCAGCCGTTTTCCGGGATTGACATCGGCCCCTAAGCTGCAGCCCATCGAAACCCGCCTGGTGATGCTGCAAACCGGTATGCGCGCACCCATGGGGCTGAAAGTGTTCGGCCCCGACCTGCAAACCATCGATGAATTCGCCATGCAGATGGAAAGGGTGTTGCAGGATGTGCCTTTCATCCGCAGCTCCACCGTTTTTGCTGACCGGGTGGTGGGCAAACCCTACCTGGAAATCCGCCCCGACCGCAAGGCCCTGGCACGCCATGGCATCACCATTGAAGACTTTCAAAGGGTGGTGGAAGTAGCCATTGGCGGCATGCCCATGACCACCACCGTGGAAGGGCGCGAACGCTACAACATCCGGGCACGTTATGCACGCGAGTTCAGGGACAATCCCGATGCGCTCGGAGATATCTGGATACAATCTCCTGCCGGATACCAGCTACCCCTGGACGAAGTAGCATCGATAGAATTCCGCAAAGGTCCGGGAATGATACGTGGAGAAGACACCTTCCTGGTATCGTACATCACCTTCGATAAAGAGGCGGGCCATGCTGACCTGTCGGTGATACAGCAAGCCACGGACATCATTGAAGACAAAATTGAAGAAGGTGAACTGGTAGTACCCCAAGGCGTGAATTATCAGTTCTCGGGAAATTACGAAAATCAGATGCGCGCCGAGCGCCGCCTCATGCTGGTCATTCCCCTGTCCATGATAGTGATTTTCCTGATACTCTATTTCCAGTTCCGATCGGTGGCCACGTCGCTGATGATATTTTCGGCCATTGCCCTGGCATTCTCGGGTGGTTTTCTGATGCTTTGGTTGTATGGACAGGAATGGTTCCTCAACTTCAGTGCTTTCGGGGTCAACATGCGCGATTTGTTTCAGATGGATGTGGTTAACCTGAGTGTGGCCGTATGGGTAGGATTCATTGCCCTCTTTGGTATTGCCACCGACGATGGAGTGCTTATTGCCACCTACCTGAAAAGCAGCTTTAAAAATCATAAACCCGAAACCCGCGAAGAGTTGCACCAGGCGGTGATGGAAGCCGGACAAAAGCGGGTACGCCCCGCCCTGATGACTACTGCCACTACTTTGCTGGCCCTGCTGCCCATCCTCACCTCTTCCGGGCGTGGTGCCGACATCATGATACCCATGGCCATTCCGGCATTCGGCGGTATGACCATAGCGTTGATCACCCTGTTCCTGGTGCCGGTATTGTTTACGGCGTGGAATGAGTTTTTGATGAATAGCTCACAAAAAGATGATCGGGATGAATAATGACACTATTTATGCTCGCAAAGGCGCAGAGACGCAGTTTTCTGAAAAATCACTTTGTGATTTTTTCCACTACGTCCTCAAAACAAACTGCGTCTTTGCGGCTCTGCGAGAAAATTAAAAAGCTATGATGGAAACAAGACATATAATAATACTGGCTGGGTTGATTTTCATTTCACACCAGTTGCTGCACGCCCAAATTTACCCCGAGCAATACCTGCAGCAAGCCCTGGAAAACAACCCCGGCCTGCAGGCACAGCACAAAGACTGGGAAGCCTCCCAACAACAGGAAGATATTACAGGCACCCTGCCCGATCCCTCCCTGTCGGCAGGATTCTTCACTCCTCCCATGGAGCGCCTCATGGGCAGCCAATGGGCAAATGTGGAGCTGATGCAGATGTTCCCCTGGCCGGGCACCCTGGGCAAGCAAAAAAGTGCGACCGAGAAAATGTCCGAAAGCCAGTACCATCAATATCGTGACGAGCGCAACCGCCTCTACATGGAAATGACCCGCCTGTGGGTGGAAATATACCGCAAGGAGCAGGAACTGAAAATCATTGAACGACACAAGGAAATCCTCAAAGCCCGCGAAGACATCATCTATACCCGCTACGAAGCAGGGCAACAAAGCTCCGGACTTACGCTGGACATCTACCGGCTGGAAATTCAACTTTCAAACCTTGACAACCGGGAAGAAAAAATCAGGGAAGAACACAGGGCTTTGGCAGAAAGTTTCAATATCCTCTCAGGAAGAGAACCGGCAGAAACCATCGAAACCCCCGACACGCTCACAGTTTTCACACCAGAACACTATGACACACCCCCCGACACCGAATCTTTCGCTTCCAACCCTCAACTCAACAGAGCACAGGCTGTAGCTGAAGCAGCAGAAATCCAACAGGAAGTCAGCCGTTTTAAAACACGACCCATGCTGGGGCTGGGATTGCAGTATTCGTACTTTGCTCCGGGGGAAGCCGCCATGGGCCAAATGGATGGCGGACACATGGTTATGCCCATGGTATCAGTGAGCCTGCCCGTCTTTGGCAAAAAAAACAAGGCCACACAACAGCAGAGCCGCTTGCTGGCCGAGGCCGCTCATTATCGTCACAACAGTCGTATGGATGCCCTGCAAACACAGTGGACACAACTACGGGCAAAAACGATGAATCTGCAACGCGACCATGAATTTTACCAACGTCAGATCGATATCACCCGGAAAACCCGGGAACTGATCATCAATGCATATGCATCGGGCGATGAGGGATTTGACGAACTGCTGCGCATCCAGGATCAGCTCCTCGACCTGGAATGGCGAATGCTGGAGAACCAGATAAACCAAAACCTGGCCAGGGCAGAAATGGACTTGCTGCTGGCACGGAATATTTTTGAATGACAAATAGCTCGCAGAGACGCAAAGACGCGGTTTCTTTAAAAATCACAAAGTGATTTTTCAACTGCGTCTCCGCGGCTCTGCGAGAGAAAAATAAAACAGCTATGAAAAAGCAAAACTTATATTCAAAGCAGAAGTGGACATACTAATGACTCAGAAAAAGAAAATGTGGCTAAAGCCACTATTGATTCGTGCATCTTTTCCGTTCCGTTGAGCGGAACGGATTAAAAAGCATCAAACTTCAGGGGCTTTAGCCACATAAAAAATAACATCATGGAAAAGCAAAAAACAAAAACCTACATCATTTACATCATCCTCATCCTTGCCGGACTATTGCTGGGTTGGCTGTTCTTTGGCGACAGCGGAGATGAGCCTCACAATCATGAGCCCGAGCCCAACGAAATGGCAGAAAGCCAGGATATAGAATACACCTGCTCCATGCACCCCCAGGTACGGCAGGATGAACCTGGCGATTGTCCCATTTGTGGGATGGATTTGATTCCTGCTTCCGATGAAGACGACCATCTGGATGATGACCCATACCTGTTCACCATGCGCGAAAGCCACAGCACCTGGGCCAATGTCCGCACACAACAGGTGGAAGCCGAACATACCGGCACTGCCCTCAGGCTTACCGGCAAAGTGGCGGTGAATGAAAAGGAAGAACGGCTGCTTACAGCCCACTTCTCGGGCCGCATTGAGCAGCTGTATGCCGATTATACCGGCAGGTTTATCAGCCAGGGAGAAAGACTGGCTACCCTATATTCACCCGGGCTGATGCAGGCACAGCAAGAGCTTATACAGGCTGCTGACAGCAAAGAAAGCCAACCGCGTCTTTACAGTGCAGCGCGGGAAAGGCTGAAGCTGTTTAACCTTACCGAGACACAAATCAAAGATATTGAAGAAAGCGGAGAGGCATCGGCTACTACCGATATTTACGCCACCCGTTCGGGTTACCTCACCCAACGAGCTGTTTCGGCAGGAGACTACGTAGAAACCGGCCAAACCCTTTTCGCCATTGCCGGTCTCAGCAATGTGTGGGTAGAACTGGACGCCTATGAGAATCAGATTGGCCAGATTCGTTCCGGTCAGCAGGCAACGATTACACTACCCGCCCGCCCCGAAGCAGCGTTTGTTGGACAGGTGGAGTTTGTGGACCCCTTTATCAATCCGCAAACCCGCACGGCCACCGTAAGAATAACAGTAACCAATACCGGCAATATGCTCAAACCCGGCATGCTGGTCAATGCCACGCTCACCGGCGCAGGACAGCACCAGCTGATCATCCCCGAAACCGCAATCCTTTGGACCGGCAAACGTTCGGTGGTGTATGTGAAAAAATCACAGGATAACGGCTTTACCTTTGAGTTTCGCGAGATTGAAACCGGTCCCCGCACCACGGATGGGTACACGGTCCTTTCCGGCTTATCGGAAGGGGAAGAAATTGCCGTGAACGGTGTGTTTGCCATTGACGCAGCGGCCCAGCTGCAGGGCCGGTACAGTATGATGGCATCACCGGAAAGAGCCGCCATTCCCGAACCTTTCAGAAGCAACCTGGAGAAACTGTTCCACATCTATTTCGACCTTAAAAATTCCCTTGCCGACGATGCCCCCGAAGAAGCCCGCAACCATGGACAGAAGCTAAAAGAGCAGCTGACAACCATCGGCATTCATTCTCTGGAAGGAGAACACCATATGTTCTGGATGGACCGCTATGAAGAAATGGAAGAAAGCGTTGAAAAGCTCGTGGATGCATCAGACAAAGAGGAGATGCGCGTGCATTTCGAGCCCCTTTCCGAGGCTTTCATCGAAACCGCCCGCACTCTGGGTGCCATCGGCCAGACCTGGTACGTGTCCTTCTGCCCCATGTATGATGACGATCGTGGCGCTTACTGGCTCAGTGAATTCGAAGAAATCAAAAACCCCTATTTTGGCGATATGATGCTGCGCTGCGGCGAAGTGCGCGAAACCCTGCGCGAAGGAGCGGTGACGGGAGAAAGAGAAGAACCCCGCGAGATGGAGGGGCATGTGCATTGACGGCACTTCGACAGGTATATTATTCAAACCTCAGCTATTTGCATTTAAATACAAAAATCATGAGACCTATTATGAGCACCAGCCATCCATTAAAAATTGCTTTTCTAATAATTTTCATACTTACACTTACATCCTGTAATTCTAACGGTAAGCAAAATCAGCGTCAGGGTAATGCCGGAATCAATCGTGATTTCATCCCCG
>JAABSE010000067.1 GCA_011390575.1 Sphingobacteriia bacterium | reverse complement strand
TTAAAGTTTACATGTCTACAGCCCAAATATACCAAAAAAAGAAGAATTATCTGTATTTTTGAGCAGAAAGTTAGTTATTGACGAGTACAAATTTCGGAATGCAGATTTCAGAAAGGGAACGTTCATCAAGAGCACTATCCCAAAATAAGAATAGCGACCAAAGCATAGTTGATGGTGCGAAAAATAAAAATCCTATTTTATTCCATTAACATTAGAAGAATTATCAGTTACCAAATTGAATCAACGCTGCGATAAAAATACGTATTGAAGCTAACATACCAATGTCAGCGAAATTGGAGAAAACGAGAATAGAGACTAAAGATAAGAGAATAGGTGAAAGCTCAAAGGCGAAAGCTCAAAGGCGAAAGCTCAAAGGAAATAGATATGTGAGAACTGAGCCTGAAGGGCTCAAACATGAATAGCCCGGGGTAAAGTGACATAGCCATCAGGCTATGGAGCGGTACCCCGGGTATAAAAATGCAATGATAAATCAGCGCTGCGAAAGAATTGCAATAAAAAGCACTCTGTCGATGACAGCGCAAAGGCAGAAAACGGGGTTGAGACAAGAAAAAAGTTCAATTATAAAAAACATAACAACCTAAATAACAGACACATGAAAAAATTGTTACCCTCAGGAATTTTATTATTGATGCTCGTATTTGTAACCACCCTACAATCTCAGGACCGGGTTACGGGCCGGAATTTTGCTACCCGCTCTGAAGTGATAGCACAGCATGGAATGGCGGCCACCAGCCATCCCCTTGCCACACAGGCCGCCCTTGACATCCTGAAAAACGGAGGCAGTGCCGTGGATGCCACCATAGCGGCCAACGCTGTATTGGGTTTGATGGAACCTACCGGTTGTGGCATTGGAGGTGATTTGTTTGCCATTATCTGGGATGCCGAATCACAGCAGCTACATGGCTTAAATGCCAGTGGCCGATCACCTCGCAGCCTTACCAGGGAATATTTTATTGAACAAGGCTATGAATACATTCCTTCATTTGGTGCATTGCCGGTCAGCGTGCCGGGTGCGGTAGATGGATGGTTTGAAATGCATACAAAATTCGGAAAACTGAATATGCAGCAAATCCTGCAGCCTGCCATTGATTATGGCAAAAACGGTTTTCCGGTAACCGAACTGATTGCCTACTATCTCGACCGTTCGGTGAGCCGTATCGGACATTACCCCAATTTCAAAGAGACCTACATGCCCGACGGAAAAATGCCCGCCAAAGGTGAAATATTTCGCAATCCTTATCTTGCAAATACCTACGAAACCCTTGCCCGGGAAGGAAGAGATGCTTTCTACAAAGGAGATATTGCCCGCACCATCGAAGCTTATATCAAAGAGAATGGTGGCTTTCTGAGCTATGAAGATATGGCTGCCCATACCAGTACCTGGGTCGATCCTGTTTCAACCAACTACCGCGGATATGACGTGTGGGAGTTACCCCCCAACGGGCAGGGAATTGCCGCTTTGCAGATGCTCAACATCCTGGAAGGATACGATATTGCATCCATGGACTTATATGATCCGGAATACATCCACCTTTTTGTTGAGGCCAAAAAGCTGGCTTATGAAGACAGGGCCCAATACTACGCTGATATGGATTTTAGCCCTGTACCGGTTGAAAAATTGATTTCCAAAGCGTATGCTGCTGAAAGAAGAGAGCTGATAGACAGCGAACGGGCAGCACGCATCCTGGAGCCCGGATTGCCCAATGGCCCCAACACCATTTATCTTACCGTTGCTGACAAGGATGGGAACATGGTTTCCCTTATCCAGAGCAATTACCGCGGAATGGGCAGCGGAATGACACCTCCCGGACTGGGTTTCGTGCTGCAAAACCGTGGTGAAGGCTTTACACTGGAACCCGGCCATTTCAATACTTTCGAACCCGGCAAACGTCCTTTCCACACCATCATTCCCGGCTTTATCACCAAAGATGGAGAACCTTTTATGAGTTTTGGGGTAATGGGAGGAGATATGCAACCCCAGGGTCATGTGCAGATCGTGGTAAACATGATTGATTTTGGCATGAACCTGCAGGAAGCCGGCGATGCCCCCAGGATATATCATACCGGATCTTCCGAACCCACCGGGCAACAAATGACCAATGGCGGTGCAGTAATGCTCGAATCCGGCTTTCCTTATGAAACGATAAGGGCCCTGATGGATATAGGGCATCGGATGCAGTGGACTTCAGGCCCTTTTGGTGGTTATCAGGCCATTATGTGGGACAAAGAAAACGGGGTTTTTTATGGAGCTTCCGAATCCAGAAAAGACGGGCAGGCGGCAGGATATTAAAAGCCCGGATTAAAGAGCATTCACCAAAAAATACAATTTTAACCCTAACAGTCTTTCCCGGGGCAACCTGGGGTAAGGTAAAACAAAAAATTCCTTTTTTCCAAACATTGCAGCATTAAAGATATAGCTATCTTATAATCAACTATTAACATGAGTTCGTCAAATATAAATACTATTTTTGACCCACTAAATCAATGTCAGCAAATATTTGTTTCGAAATGATACTATCATACTATAAAGGAAACAATTTTGGAGATGCTTTAAATCCTTTGGTGTTTAACCACCATTTCCCCGATTTTTTCAACCACGATGAGTCGTCAATGTTTCTGGGTATCGGCTCAATCCTTGGTTTTATTAAACCCTCCGAAAAGGCAAAAAAGATAATTGTATTTACCTCGGGATTCGCTTATGACAGTATCCCTAAGCCCGACCAGAGATACGATATTAGATGCGTAAGAGGCCCCATGACGGCAGAAGTGCTGAAAATTAACCCAAAGCTTGCTGTAACTGACGGGGCCCTGCTGCTGAGAAATATTGCCCAACTTGCTGAAGAACCATCAAAAAAATACAAGTATTGTTATGTACCTCATCATATCAGTGAAAGCATGTTTGACCGATGGAAGCCACTCTTTCGTGAAACCGGAATTGAGTTTGTCAGTCCGGCACAGGATCCTTTAACGGTAATTCGTAAAATCAGAGAATCAGAGTTCGTTCTGGCAGAAGCCATGCATGCTGCTATAGTTGCGGATACCTTCAGGGTGCCATGGATTCCGGTTAAAATGTTTGGGCATATAAACAATTTCAAATGGCAGGATTGGTTTCATTCTATGGAACTTGGTGAGTATAAGCCAGTGTTTTTACCCAGGCTTTATTCTAAAGAGTGGATTGAGTGGATTTTTTTTGATAAACTTGGAGTAAAACAAACTAATCCAGCAAATAAATTTTTATCGACTGTTTACAGAGGGTTTCAAACCCATTTGAAGGAATATACTTACAGAAAAAGACTGAAAATATTTGCCGATGTTGATGCAAGATTGAGCAGTCACAAAATCATGAATCAACGTCTGGAAAAACTTCTTATAATTGCCGGGAAAACATATTCGGATTACCATAAACCTATTTAATGAAGCTGAAACGCAAATTTTTATTGTGAAAAGAATTATACTATTCAGGTATCATAATAACCTTGAGCTTTGCAAGGACAGACTGGAGTTTTTCAGGAGATTGAATCCTGATATTTCCATCTATGGCTTGTATGGTGGAAAAGAGGATGAATTTGAACTTTATCATGAAATTCTTCAGAAGTATTTTGAACATAATTATTGCATAAAAAACAAACCCGCCCAATGGAAATGGCAACACAGTGACCTTGTTTACCGGCTTTGGTACAATGATGTGGGTTGCCAGATAGCATTTGATTCGGTGATAGTACTGGAATGGGATCTTGTTTTCTTTGAACCTGTTGAAAACATTTACGGATTTGTTGACAAGCATCAGGTGGGGCTGACAGGGTTGATTCCGTTACATAAAATTGAAAAAAAGTGGTTCTGGACCCGGGATCCTCAACAGCGAAAAAACTGGCAAAAACTTCTGGATTATGTCAAAGACCAATGGCAGTATTCCGCTTCTCCCTTTGCTTCGCTTTGTCCGGGAGTAATTCTTCCCAAAAGTTTCCTTGAAAAATACAATCAAATCGAAGTTCCCGAATTATGCCATGACGAATTACGAATACCGCTTTTTGCACAAGCCCTGGGCTATAGCCTTACTGATCTTGGATTTTTCAAAAAGTGGTTTTCAAAAAGCGAATGGAAATACTTCAACTGCAACAACAGATATATTGAACAAAAAACTATACACAAGGAGTTGTCAAAGGAAAAAGGCAGGAGAGTCTTTCATCCTTTCAGGGAAAAAATTGAGCTGAGTTTTCCTTTACAGTTCCAGTATAAACCGAACCACGACAATAACTATTGATGTTGACACACATGCGGATGATTTTTACACAGCGAGCTTAAGAAGCTACGCTATTAAAATAATACAACATTTACACATAGTATGTTTCTTTTTCTTTAAAAGCAATCTGTTAAACCGACAATTTAACCTCTTCTTCCTAATGAAAATAACCTATGTTTCTTCTTTTAATGCAAAAAGCATATTGAGCTACTCGGGTACCGGTTATTATATTCCTGCCAAGCTTAAACAAGCCGGAGATCAGATAGAATACATAGGGGAATTGAGACGAATCAACCCCATTTCACAAAAAGTAAAATATAATCTATACAAACATGTGAGCAAAAAAAATTACCTTATCGAGCGCAACCCGGATGTTTTACAATTATGGGCCAGAAAGATCGAGAAGGAACTAAATCCAGCTACCCAATTGATAATGAGCTATTCAAGCCAACCATTCTCGCAATTACAGATTAAAACACCAAAAGTATTCTGGTCTGATGCAGTTTTTGCCAGTATGATAAACTATTATCCGATTTACAGCAACCTTTGCAGTGAGTCGGTCACAGACGGAAACAAAATGGAAAAACAGGCATTAATCAATACCGACATGGCTGTATTTTCATCACAATGGGCTGCTAAGGAGGCGATAAAACATTACAATGTTCCTCAGGAGAAAATAAAAGTTGTAAACTACGGAGCAAATATAGATGTTGATTTTACTTATAATCAAATCTCTTCCATGGTAAAACAAAAACCTCTTCATGAGTGTAATCTTCTGTTTATGGGAGTAGCATGGTACCGAAAAGGCGGAGATATAGCCGTTGAAATAACCAGGATGTTGAGGGAAAAAGGAATTAACGCCAACTTAACCATCGTTGGACTTGATCCGGGAAGAGAGGTTGAGTCACTGGACTATGTGAGATCCTATGGATTCATCAGTAAATCAGATCCTGCCGGACAAAACCTGTTCAGACAAATTGTTGCCCACTCGCATTTTTTATTACTCCCCACAAGAGCCGACTGTACGCCCATTGTTTACAGCGAATTCAATGCCTACGGCATTCCGGCCATCACCACCAATGAAGGAGGCATTCCAAGCCTTATAACAAATGGGGTTAACGGTTATATGTTTAACAAAAGCGATTCTCCTAATTTATTTGCAGAAAAAATTGCACAAGTATTTTCAGACAAAAAACGCTACACCGAGCTATGTATTAGCTCCTTTAATGAATTTAAAACCCGCCTCAACTGGGAGTCTTCAATACGTCAACTCAGAAGCATTTTACTGGAAATCATATAAACTCCATCTTACATCCAGGCATCTGTAGTTTATTATTTGCAAGCATTTGTTTTCAATAAACGTCCCGGGGAAAGCCTGCTTATGCATTATCCGGTGCAATGTCAACCTGCATATGGATTCTGCTTGTAGATTGATAAATGCTAAAGTAACATGTCAATGACAAAGCCTCAGGCCGCCTGTCAATACGTTGATCCTATATATACCTGGAAAACTTGTGTAAATTTGTATCATTAATGGCAAAAAGATTTCAAAGGTGGGAAAATCACCTGAAGAGGCATGAATGTAATTTTTTGCACCAAAAAGAAATAACTTTTTTTGCAGCCCTTGTTGAGATGGAGACAGTATTTCAAATATATTTCAGGAATTGCCCCTGGAGAATGGTTGTAAACTTTACCGATTTATTTTTTCCTGTTATTTTTACACCCTGAAAAATCCTTTTAATAAACCTAAACCCAAATTAATAAAGCAATGAAGAAATTAAATGTACTACTAATATTCATGATGATGACAATTACCGGCAGTTTTGCCCAAAAGCAGGCCATGGTACCCGAAACCCTTTGGGAATTTGGCCGTGTAGGCGGCATGCAGGTATCGCCCGATGGCACTACCCTTTTGTTTACCATTACAAACTATGATGTTGAAGGGAACACTTCGAGCCGTGACATTTACACCATGCCCGTATCAGGTGGCCGTGAGCGCAATATTACCAACAGCAGCTCCAATGAATTTAATGCAATCTGGCGGCCCGATGGACGCCGAATCGGTTTTCTGAGCAGCAAGAGCGGGAATGTACAAATGTGGGAGATGGAAGTGGATGGATCCAATGCAAGACAAGTATCCAACATTTCAGGTGGAATCACCGGATTTGAATACAGCCCCGACATGAACCATATTTTTTTCACCCAAAGGGTAAAAGTTGAAGAAACTCCACATGACAAACACCCTGACCTTCTCCAAAGCAATGTGTATATCTACGATGATTTGATGTATCGTCACTGGGACAGGTGGCATGACTATTCCTACAGCCACATCTTTGTAGCTCCTTACAATGATGGCAGTTTAGGCAGGTATTACGACATCATGGAAGGAGAACCCTACGATTCACCGATGCCACCTTTTGGAGGTATTGGCCAAATCAGCTGGACTCCTGATGGCAAAGCCATTGCCTATACCAGTAAGAAGCTCACCGGAAAGGAAAGGGCCAAAAGCACCAACTCTGACATTTACCTCTACAACCTTGAAACAAGAGAAACAAGAAACCTCACTGCTTTCAACGAAGGGTATGACAAAAAACCCGCCTTTTCACCCGATGGCAGGTATATGGCCTGGGAAAGCATGGAAACTCCCGGGTTTGAAGCTGACAAGACCAGAATCATGATCATGGATATGAGCGATGGCAGCTACAGTTACTATTCCGAAGGGTTTGACCAGAGCGCCGGAAACCTCAGATGGTCTGATGACGGAAATACGCTCTATTTCATCAGTGGCCACCATGCCACCTATCAGATGTATCAGCTCACCATTGCCAGCCAGGAGATCAAACAGATTACTGACGGATGGCACAATTACAATTCACTTGCCCTGGCAGGCGATTACCTGGTAGGAGAACGCATGAGTATGTCGTCGCCCGTGGAAATATTCAGGGTAAATAAAGCTGATGGCACCCAAACCCAGCTTACTGATGTGAATGCCCCTGTTTTTGAAAAAACCGAAATGGGAGAAGTAGAGCAAAGATGGATCGAAACCACGGATGGTAAGGAAATGCTGGTATGGGTAATTTACCCGCCCAACTTTGACGAAAACAAAAAATATCCGGCATTGCTATACTGTGGCGGCGGCCCCCAAAGTGCGGTGAGCCAGTTTTTCTCCTATCGCTGGAATTTCCAGATCATGGCAGCCCACGATTATATTGTAATTGCTCCCAACCGACGCGGCTTGCCCACTTTTGGACAGGAATGGAACGACCAGATCAGCCAGGATTATGGCGGTCAGAACATGCAGGACTTACTGACAGCAGCCCGTGAAGTGAGCAAAGAACCTTATATTGATGAAACACGTCTGGGTGCTGTAGGTGCCAGTTACGGAGGTTTTTCTGTTTTCTGGCTGGCAGGCAACCATGAGGGTTTGTTCAGCGCCTTCATTTCCCACTGCGGAATGTTTAACTTCGAAAGCTGGTACGGCACTACAGAAGAAATGTTTTTTGCCAACCACGATATTGGCGGGCCATACTGGGCCGACCCCAAACCTCACAGCTATGATTTCTCTCCCCACCGTTTTGTGGCCAACTGGGATACCCCTCTCATGGTAATCCACGGCGCAAAAGATTACAGGGTACCGTTATCAGAAGGGATGCAAGCCTTCAACGTAGCTCAAATGATGGGAGTCCCCAGCAGATTGATGGTTTTTCCCGAAGAGAATCACTGGGTACTTACCCCTCAAAACGGAATTTTATGGCAAAGAGAGTTTTTCAAATGGCTCGACCAATGGTTGAAATAATCACAAAACAAAGCCAACGGCCATAGGCACTGGATCGGCTTTTGGCAACACAAAATAAAGGAGTTCGGCATTGTCATACAATGCCGGACTTTTTTATGCGTTTATTTTAGTAATTTTGGCAGCGATTTAATTAAAGCATTTCAAATAGTACAAATTGTCTCTTATCAGCGGGCACATGCACAAAAGTTTTCCCTGGATATTCACCTTCTTTTTTCTTTGCTTCAGCATACTATGGCTGTCAGCCAGACCGACCCCTTCAGAAACGAATCTGCACTTTATTTTCAGGAGTGACACCCTGGCACCAGATACTGTAACCCTGCCTTTTGAAAATTTAATTCAGGATACCATTCCGATGGATACCATCACGGCCGACACCATTCCGGGCGACACTATCGGTGCACCTGCTGATTCAGCTGAGTCGGAAAGAACCCCGGTGAGAGTTACCCATCCACCCATCAGGGAGAAAACGGAAAACGATACATTGCCAGCCAAAATGGTTCCCTGGTATACAGAAGAGCAATTACAGAACCCTTTTGCTCTGAAACCCAATTATGTAGACACTACTTTGCTCAACATGCACCATTATGATTTTGCGACAGACAATGGATTGCTGTTTGCTCAGAAAGGCAACGTAGGGCATGTGCATCGCAAGTTGTATTTTTCTCCGGATTTATCTCCCGGATTAAAACTCAACGAATATAAGCTATATGGTGGTTATTTATTCCGGCATGAAGATTTGAGGTTTTACCGACCCAAACACGTTTTTTCAGAATTGTATTACGTAGTTGGAGCTGACCGCGAGCAACTCTTTTATGGCAAACACAACCAGAAACTTCATGAAAATCTGCACCTGGGTTTTCAGTATCAGGTGGTCAATTCGCCCGGGTTTTATTCCCGCACAGGGGCAAGAAACTCCAACTTCTACTTTACCGGAGATTATCTGAGCACCAATCAGCGGTATCAGGCACTGGCAAGTCTGATTGTCAACCGCATTCGCAACCACGAAAGCGGTGGCCTTGAAGATCACCTGGCTTTTGAAGAAAATGAAAACAACTCACGCATGAATCTTGAAGGGGGAGAATCTACTTTCAGAGATTTGTCGGTTAATATCCGTCACTTTTACCAGACCGGGTTCTATGTGCCCTCCGACACCGGCGACCAGGTAAGATTTATAAACCTGGGCCGAATCAATCATGATTTTACTTACAAAAGAACCGCATTTCTCTTTAAAGAAGACAATCCGCTATATCCCCACTATGATTTTCCCAGAATGGACTCGGTCAATAGTACCATCGACTCTACTGCCATTCACCGTATTGAAAACCTCTTATCATGGTCTAACTTCCCGTTAACCAGCGGAAGGGGAACTTTTCCTTTTAATTTCAAGTTGTATCTCAAACACAGTTCCTATACTATTGAACAACCGGATTTTCGGCCAGAAGGAGCAGAAATTAATGATGAGGAAGGGGAAAGAATTTATTATGCCACCAAAAACTCCTATAACGAATGGTTGCAGGGTGTTGAGCTGCAATCGGATCAACGCAGATTGCTTTCTTTTGGAGGGAGGGCCAATATTACCCTGGGAGGCTACCATGATGAGGACTTCCATGCGGGGGGTTTTCTCAATATCGGGGGAATAGAACGGAATTATAACCTGATGACAAGGCTGACATATGCCCTGACAGAAGCACCTTATTTTTATAACAACCTTTCAGTCAACAACATCCGATGGGAGAACAATTTTGACAAAATCCAGATTATCAATCTGAGCTCCAGGTTTACAACTCCTTTTATCTCATTGGAAGGAAACTATTACCTGCTCGATCGCATGGTTTATCTCAATGAAGAGGCGCTTCCGGTGCAGAACAACACCGAGCTGGGCTATTTTTCTTTGGGGGCATTCAGCGATTTACAGTTTGGATGGCTGGGGTTGCGTAACCATGTTGTTTTGCAACAAAGCAGCAGTGAGAATTTCGAAAACTACCCTACCCTTGTGAGTTATCATTCCATATATGCCCATTTTGGTTTATCGGACAGAGCTTTGATCAATAAAGTAGGAATTGACTTCTATTACAATACGGGATATTACGCCATGGATTGGTCACCGGTTGCCCGCGCTTTTCATCTTCAGAATGATCATCTTATGCAGGACAAATACCTGGTGGATGTATACTGGAATGGCAAAGTAGGTAATGCCCGCTTGTTTTTAAAATATCAGAATATCCTCGGATTACTTCCCGATTCCCGCCATCATTATGACATTCCCTTTTATCCTATTCCTCAGAGCAAGTTCAAGTTTGGGGTTTCATGGATGTTCTTCAATTAACAACTCTCCGGAAACGCTTGTTTGTAATCGTTATAAATAAGCATACAGCTCAAAAAGATTGAAGTATTTTTAGTAATTTTGCGGCGTAAAACAAGCAAAGCTAATTGCCTTACAATAAGACTGTTTTAAATTAAGACAACTATGACAAAAAAGAAAAAATTCATTACATGTGACGGAAACCATGCCGCAGCTCACGTAGCTTACATGTTCAGCGAGGTAGCAGCAATTTACCCCATTACCCCATCTTCCAACATGGCAGAAAATGTTGATGAGTGGGCAGCAAAAGGGCGCAAGAACATTTTTGGCGAAGAGGTAAAGCTGGTAGAAATGCAATCGGAAGCGGGTGCAGCAGGTGCCGTACACGGTTCATTGCAGGCAGGTGCTCTTACCAGCACTTATACTGCATCACAGGGATTGTTATTGATGATTCCCAATATGTACAAGATTGCCGGTGAGTTGCTCCCCGGTGTATTTCATGTATCTGCCCGTAGTTTGGCAGCCCAGGCACTTTCTATTTTTGGTGACCATTCAGATGTAATGTCTACCCGTCAGACAGGTTTTGCCATGCTGGCAACCGGCAGTGTTCAGGAAATCATGGACCTTGCCCCTATCGCTCACCTGGCAGCCATTAAGTCAAGGGTTCCTTTCCTCCATTTCTTTGACGGATTCCGTACTTCACACGAAATACAGAAAGTAGAAGAATGTGACCAGGAAACCCTCAAAGATCTCCTGGATATGGAAGCTGTACAGGCATTCCGCGAAAGAGCACTCAATCCTGAGCATCCTGTAACCCGCGGTACTGCACAAAACCCTGATATTTACTTCCAGTCAAGAGAGGCTGCCAATCGTTTCTACGATGTATTGCCCGACATGGTTGAAGAATACATGCAGCAAATAGCCAAAATTACCGGCCGTGAATATCACCCATTCTCCTACTACGGTGCAGCTGATGCTGAGCATGTGGTAATAGCCATGGGTTCCATTACTGAAACCATCAAAGAAACCATCGATTACCTTACCGCCAAAGGCGAAAAAGTAGGTTTGGTTTCTGTTCACCTTTACAGACCTTTCTCAGCAAAATACTTCATGAAAGTTATGCCTGAGTCTGTAAAAAGAATTACTGTACTTGACCGTACCAAAGAACCCGGTGCCAACGGAGATCCTTTGTATCTTGATGTTCGCGACCTGTATTTTGGTAAGAAAGATGCTCCTGAAGTCTATGGCGGTCGCTATGGACTCAGCTCTAAAGATACTACCCCCAAGCACATCATCGCTGTATTTGAAAACAGCAAAATGAATGAGCCTAAAAACCAGTTTACTGTTGGCATCAATGATGATGTTACCTTCAAATCTTTGCCCTTGAGTGAAGAAGTTGATGTTTCCCCCAAAGGAAACTACGCTGCTAAATTCTTTGGACTGGGCTCTGATGGTACTGTAGGTGCCAACAAAAACTCCATTAAAATCATCGGAGACTCCACCGATAAATTTGCACAGGGATATTTCAGCTACGACTCCAAAAAGTCCGGCGGTATCACTGTTTCGCACCTTCGCTTTGGAGACTCTCCCATCCGCTCACCCTATCTGGTAAATGCTGCTGACTTTGTAGCTTGCCACGTACCTTCGTATCTTAAAAAATACGACATGCTAAAGGGCATGAAAAAAGGTGGTATCTTCCTGCTCAACTCTATCTGGGATGCTGAGGAAACTAAAAAGCGCCTTCCCGACCACATGAAAAAGTACATGGCTGATAACGACATCAGGTTTTTCACCATCAATGCTACTGCTATTGCTGAGGAAATTGGTCTGGGCAACCGTACCAACACCATCATGCAGTCAGCCTTCTTTAAGGTAGCAGAGGTCATTCCTTACGAACAGGCAGTAAATGAGATGAAGGATGCTATCCGGAAATCTTATGGTATGAAAGGTGAGGAAATCGTAAACATGAACAATGCCGCAGTTGACAAGGGAGGTGAAGTAATTCAGGTAGAAGTTCCTGCTGAATGGAAGAAGATTGAAGTAAAACCTGCTGCCAAAAGAGACGATGTTCCTGATTTTATTCGCGATGTAGTATTCCCCATTTACGAACTCAATGGCGATGACCTTCCTGTAAGCACCTTCCTGGATCGCGAAGATGGTACTTTCCCGCAAGGCACTACCGCCTACGAAAAGCGTGGTATTGCAGTACATGTTCCCGAATGGCAGGTCGACAAATGTATTCAGTGCAACCAATGTGCTTATGTTTGTCCTCACGCTGTAATCCGTCCGTTCCTCATTGATGAAGACGAGATGAAAGTTATTGGAGAAGATACTCCGGTACAGGATGTAAAAGGAAAACTCTCTGCCTACAAATACCGCATGCAGGTTAGTCCTCTGGATTGTACCGGTTGCGGCAACTGTGTGGATGTATGTCCCGCTCCTGAGAAAGCTCTCGTAATGGAGTCACTCGAGTCTCAAATGCACGAAGACCAGCGTTGGGATGTTATTTCTAAAAATGTTTCTTACAAAGAAACCCTGGTTAAGAAAGATTCTTCAGTGAAGAACAGCCAGTTTGCTCAGCCATTGTTTGAGTTTAGCGGTGCCTGTGCTGGTTGTGGTGAAACACCTTATATTAAGCTTATCACTCAACTGTATGGCGACCGTATGATGGTAGCCAACGCCACAGGATGTTCTTCAATTTATGGTGGTTCTGCACCTGCCACTCCTTATACAATAAACAGCAAAGGAGAAGGTCCTGCATGGGCAAACTCTCTTTTCGAAGACAACGCTGAGTATGGTTTCGGAATGGCTACGGGTGTAAGCAAAATCCGTGAGCGTATTGCCCGCTTCATGAATGTGGGTATGGAGGCTGACGATATGAAAGCGGAAACCAAGGAAGCTTTCAAAGGATGGCTTGACACCAAAGAAGATGCCTCCACCAACAAAGAAGCTTCTGAAAAAGTGTTAGAAGCACTGAAAGGGGAGAAAAATCAGTTTGCCAAAGATATCATGGCCCTTAAGCAGTATCTTGTTAAGAAATCTGTATGGGTATTTGGTGGCGACGGATGGGCTTATGACATCGGATTCGGTGGACTTGACCACGTAATTGCATCAGGAGAAGACATCAACCTGCTGGTAATGGATACCGAAGTTTACTCCAACACAGGTGGACAAGCCTCCAAATCTACTCCTGTAGGGGCTATCGCCAAATTTGCTGCTGCCGGAAAACGTGTACGCAAGAAAGATTTGGGACTTATGGCCATGACCTATGGTTATGTTTACGTTGCACAGGTAGGTATGGGTGCCAACCAGAACCAGTTCCTCAAAGCTGTTCGTGAAGCAGAAGCTTATCCCGGACCTTCAGTAATTATTGCTTACTCTCCATGTATCAACCACGGTTTGCGTGGAGGAATGGGATCAACCCAGGCACAAACCAAGCATGCTGTTGAGGCAGGATACTGGCAATTGTACCGCTACAATCCTATGTTGGAAGCAGAAGGTCAGAACCCGTTCCAGCTGGACTCTAAAGAACCCGACTGGAGCAAATTCCAGGATTTCCTTGCCAGCGAAGTACGTTACAGCTCACTTAAAAAAGCATTCCCAAGAGAAGCTACCGAGTTGTTCAAATCCGCTGAGGAAAATGCAAAATGGCGCTTTGAAACTTACAAACGCCATGCTGCTATGGAGTACTCCAAAAAAGAGTAATTGAATGAACTCTTAATACCATAAAAAGGCTGCCTTGATTTCCAGGGCAGCCTTTTTACTTTTAATGGGAATGAATACATTTTCCTAAAACATAAAAAAGCCCGTAAACTTTATGCTTACGGGCTTTTTAATCAGAATTTCTTATCTGAGTGAATGAGCAGGATTTTTAAAAGAAGTCAAACAAATCATCCAGTTCAATATCTCCACAGGGTGTTTTCTTTAGTTGTTCCCTGATTAGATTTTCAAACTCTTCGTCTCCCTCCTCAAATTCATACTTAGCGTCAATTTCCTGCACCAGTTCAGAAAACTCGGACATCTTCTGCGTGAAATTTGTAAGCCCGTCAAAATCATCCTCTTCCATTTCCAATGCCATAAGCCTCATTTCACAAGCCATTTCAGCAACCTTCCTGGCGTCTTCTTTCATCTCTGAATTACCGGCTCCGCAGCCTGTCATTATCAGCACAGCAAACAATACTGCCCCAATGCTTGTCATTACTCTTTTCATACCATTCTATTTTATTATTGATTATCTTTTGACCTGTTTTCTTCTCAGGGCAGGAAGGTTTTGTTTTTCAAAACGCACCCTTTCTTTCAGCTTCAAAAATAGTTAAAAAATAAAAGAAGACGATGAAATATCCCCATTTTGACAACTATTACGAATAAACTAATTTGATATCTACGCAGAATGTCGATTTTTATTGTGTGAAGAACTTAAATAATGACCTTTCGAACCTGCCTTTATGCTTTGCTTCTC
The DNA here is from genome assembly GCA_011390575.1 of Sphingobacteriia bacterium. Taxonomy (GTDB): domain Bacteria; phylum Bacteroidota; class Bacteroidia; order Bacteroidales; family UBA7960; genus SKVR01. Next base: position 4,697 of record JAABSE010000067.1, on the reverse strand, counting down.
TATTAACCTCTTTACTGAAAATAACTTTTTAAATTTGTATCAGACCGAATCGGGTTATTTTAATTAAAAAAATATGTACCGAATCGTTTAACTCAATCCAATACTAACACAACTCCATATTATGAAAAAAGTTACTTTACCTTTCATGAGTCTGGCTATCATGGCGGTCATTCTTTTGCAATCATTTACACTTCAAAGCAGTGATAAAGATCAAACCCTGCTTCAACAACCTTTTTACGACAATGTGCAATGGCATGAGGATTTTGCCATCGACAGCATTGAAGGATGGATCATGAAAGACCTTGACGGGCTGGAACCCTCAGGCCCTTTCCAGGACTATCCCAATAAAAATACTCCCATGGCATTTATTGTCTATAATCCTTCCCAGACAGCACCCGAAAATACTTTTCCTGAGTTTGCCCCACGTACCGGGGATAAGGTATTTATGAGTATCGGCAACGATACCGGCGCCAACAACGACTGGCTTGTTACCCGTGAACTGGCGCCCCACAACGGAGGAACCTTCTCCTTCTATGCCAAAGGGACATTTGACTTTTTTGGTTCAGAAGAATTCAAAGTAGGGTACTCAACTACAGGTACCGAAGAGGCTGACTTCTCCTTCTTCCATAACCCCCTGGAAGCCAATTTCTCCTGGACGCAATATGAGTATACCATCCCGGCTGATGCCAAACACATTGCCATCGTGCATGTTTCATGGGCCTACTGTTTTATGGTGGATGATATCTCCTTCACAACTTCGGTTGAAAACCTGGCTCCGGGCACTATCTCCGGCTATGAAGCAGTGATGAACATGGATGGCGGATTGTCGGTTGACCTGAGCTGGACCAACCCCACAGAAGATGTCAACGGAGATGCCCTCGCCTCGCTGGATGGAATAAAAATCTACCGGGGTTCGCATCCCATGTCCTTCGAAGAAGTTGCAGATATAACTACCACTGAAGCCGGCGGGGAAAACTCCTGGTCTGATACAACCGTAGAGGTTGAAAACTACTATGCCTACCGTTTTGTTGGGTATAACAGTCATGGCCAGGGAGAAATCTGGACCTCAGACTTTTTGTACCTGGCCGTCGAAACTGTACCCGGTGCGCCCAATGAGGTAATCTTCAGCCGAAACGAACAAAATGAAACCATAATAAGCTGGAATGAAGTAAATTATGGAGAGCAGGGAGGCCTGTTGCAGGATCCGGTAACAGGATACACCATCATTCGCAGCCTGGGCAACGAAAGTGTTACCCTTGCCACCATGCATCCGGACACTACTTTTACCGAGACAGATGCCCCTGCCATCAACCTTTATAACTACCAGATTGTAGCCCACACCAGCGAAGATAATGCCGGGGCACCTGCCACGCGCAACTATTATTCCGGTATGGAAGAAAACCAGCAGGCAGTAACCTGGGGTACTTTCCAGTCGGAGCAGGTTTTTGAACTCACCCGCTCCTCAATTCTGTCTCAAAGCATTTATACCACAGAAGAACTGGGTTCTTCAGGAATGATTACAGGACTCACTTATTTCAGTAATATTGGTGCCGGCAACCCCACTGAAACGTATAAAATTTACATCAGCAATACCAACCGCGATGTATTTGGCACCACGCAAAATAACCTGGTATGGGAATATTACGCCAATCAAAAACTGGTTTTTGAAGGACCGGTAAGCTTTGAAGCAGGAAGAAATGCTGTTGAGATAGCTTTTGATCAGCCTTTCTTTTTTGATGAAAGTGAAAACAAAAATCTCATCATTACCGTCATTAAACCCCTCAACGAAACACTGCCTCCTGTAACTTCTCCCAATTTTTTCAACACACCCGTTGAAGGAATGCGCACCTATTACGCCATCGGCTTCGGAGTGGATATGAGCACTATCACTACCCAGCCCGCCAGCTGGGCCACAGAAGAGGTGGGAACCATCCCGAGCATTGTTACTTCCAAAGAAACTGAATTTGGCACCCTGTCAGGCACAGTGGTAGCAGGAGGAGACAACAGTCCCCTTGCCGGAGTACAAGTGGAAATCGTCCCTGCTGAAGGTTCTGACACATGGCAAACCGAAACGTTGTTTACCAATGCAAGCGGAGAATACAACGCGGGTGGATTGCTTCCCGGAGCTTATGATATCAGCTTTTCCCTGGAGGGATACAATGTGTATGAAACAGATTTCACCATCGCTGCAGGACAGCAACTGGTTATTGATGCATTGCTTTCGGATGCCACGCCGGTCATAATTACGGGTACAGTAACCAATCAGGCAGGAGACCCCATTGAAGGAGCAAAAGCAGAGCTTTCCGGCTATTCATCTAATACAGCCCATACTGATGCCTCGGGAGAATTTACCCTTAGCGCTTTCGGAGGGAAAGATTATGATCTGGTTGTCAGCCATCCGCTGTATTTCTCGCATGAACAATCTTTTACAGCAGAAGAAAATGACTTCACCCTTGATCCCGTTTCACTCAATCTGCAGGCCCACAAACCTATGAACGTGGTGGCAGCCCTTAACGAGGGCAATGGCCAGGTAAACTGGGATATTCCTTACGGACTTACCAACGAAACGGGGTTGCAATGGGGAAGCCTGACCCAACACTCCGCATGGGGCTGGGGTGGTGCTCCCTTTACGGCGGGGGTCAGATTTACCATCAGCGATTTGCAAAATATGGTGCCTGACGAAGGCAAGCTGACACATGTAAAAACTTATATTAACAACCAGGCCAACATCCATATAGAGGTGTTTGAAGGGCACGAGGCCGCAGAACTGATTTACACCCATGCTGAAACCATTACCGAAGAAGGATGGTACACCTTTGAACTGGAAAGAGCCATTTCGGTAGATATCACCAAAGAGCTGTGGATAGGAATCCGTTTTGAAGCTGGTTACGGCGCCTACCCCATCGGGATTGATGAAGGCCCCAATGCACCCCAGCGCAAGGGAAGCATGCTGTATGAAAACGGTACCTGGACCGCCATGAGCCTTACCAACAAAAACTGGAATATATACGGAATTGTGCACAATACGGTGGAAGCCGACCCTGCAGGATATACTGTTTTCAGAGGACTTAGCGGTAGCGACACCGGTACCTGGGAAAATCTAACCCCTGACTTAATTAATGTACCGGAATGGCTGGATGAGACCCTTGCAGATGCACCGTCCGGAATTTACCGTTATGGTGTTGTAGCTCACTATGAGGAGGATCTGGCTTCTGAGATGAGCCAGTCCAATGAATTATTGCTGGATGTTTTGTTTGATATCAATGTTGTTCTCCAGCCCAATACCGGCAGTGCAGAAGGAACTTACCTGAGCATCACCGGCACGGAACATTTTTACGAAAAAACCTTTGGTGAAAATGAGCTTGAAGCCCTCATTGAAGGGGTTTGGTTAGGCACCTACGACATTTCTGTTCAGCTGGAAAATTATGAACCTGTAATCATGGAAGGAGTGGCAATCAGTGAGTTCATGACCCTTGAAATACCGCTTAATGAGCTGAAACCGGCCCCCTCTAACCTACAGGCAGAGCAGGAGCCCGGAAGCGACAACTATGTGCTGAGCTGGACTTTACATGAAGCATACCTGGATAATATTGAATCTTATCCTGACTTTGAAAAGGAAAATATCGGCCCTTACATTCTGCAAGATCTGGATGGACAGGAAACCTACACCTACACCAACTTCACATGGCCCGGTGCAGGAGATCCGATGTCGTTCATGGTATTCAACCCTTATGCCACTGTTCCTGCCATTAACCTGGATGCACATTCCGGACGTCGTTACCTGGTGGCCCTTGCCGGACCATCCGGACAAAATAACGACTGGCTGATCATCCCGGCAGGAGAAGGAAATTTCTCCTTTATGGCTCAGTCGCTGGTGGGTTCTGCTCCTGAAACGTTTAACGTATTGTATTCTACGGAAGGCAGCAATGTTTCAGATTTTACTGCTTTTGAATCAGGTACTACCATTACCCCTCCGGAATCGTGGACCCGATATGCTTTTGACGCACCCCAGGGCACCAACTATGTGGCGATTCAGTACACCGGCAATGATACCTATTTCCTCCTAATCGACGACCTGGAGTATCAGAAACCCTACAACCATGTTCTGTCTTACAACATATATCTGGACGGTGATCTGATTGAAGACAATGTGATGGAGAACTTTTACACCTTGCCTGAACTTGGAGAAGGTATTCACCTTGCTGAGGTAGAAGCAGTTTATGACTCGGGGTTATCAGAAAGAGCTGCTATTGAAGTCCAGGGTTCAACTATGGTGGATGAGGCTATGGAAGAATTGGTGCGGTTGTATCCTAACCCCAGCCGTGGCAAATTTTCGCTGGAACTCCCCCACTCTGCCGATGTCAAGATTATTACCCTGGCAGGAGCTGTGGTTTACCATCAACAGCTTCCGGAGGGCACAAATGCACTCAACCTTGGACTGGATTCAGGAACTTACCTTGTTTATGTAATGACAAAAGAGGCAAACCGGGTGGTGAAACTGGTGATACATTAAATCACCCGCAGTAAAAAAAAAGCCAAAACTTTCCTCATAAAATCACAAGAGCCTGCCCCGAAATCCTTCAGGGCAGGCTCTTATTTTTAACCATCATTATTATAATGCTAAGAAAGGCTGTATCTCAGGGTTTAAAAAACCAAACCTTGTAATTCCCATCCTTCTGTTGCACCCAATGTTCAAA
>JAABSE010000066.1 GCA_011390575.1 Sphingobacteriia bacterium | reverse complement strand
ATAGTATAGTATTGCTGGGTGGATAATAAATTTTGAGCGTAAAAATACAAAAAAGAACGTGTCACCAGATTCTTTTTGCATCCGGCAAATCTTTCGCAAAAACAATCGTTCTTTTCACTTCTTCCCGGTAAAAACTTAAGAATCGCGCGCTACGCTAATATCGGTTCAAAGTCCAGAGTTCTCCGGGGGACTTTCGTATTTTTTTGCGCACCTTTTCCTTTGCCGGGTAGCCCAGGGTAATGAGAAGCAGTATTCTTTTATGGTCGGGAACATCAAGCGCTTTTCTTGCGGCGGGCTCGTCAAACCATCCCAGCATGCAACTGCCCAGCCCCAAATCGGCAGCCTGCAAAGAAAAATGTTCTGCCACAATACCAATATCCATGAGGTAAAAGTCTTTGTCCTTTACATTTCCGCCGATGCGGGAAAGCCAGTTGGGCTTTTCACCGATAATGGCAACGATTACAGGAGCTTGTTTTGCAAATTTGTTGAACCGCAACAAAGGGCCATAACTGGCCGCCGCCAGCTTGTCTTTTATTTCAGCATCAGTAGCTACCACAAAACGCCAGGGTTGCGAATTGCAGGCCGAAGGGGCAAGCCGGCATGCCTCCATAATAAGCTCAATCTTTTCCTGTTCTACCGGTTTGTCGAGGTATTTGCGGGTACTTTCACGCTGTATAACGAGTTCTTTAAAATCCATAGGCAAGTTTTTTGGGTTCTACTGTACTTTAAGTGGAAAGAAATACGAATTGCATTGATTCAATGGGTATATACAGAAGACCGGAGACTGAAGACCGAAGCGGATTCTCTTCCGTCTCCCGTCTTCCGTCTTCGGACAAACTGCATCTAAATTTATTATCAAAATATAGTCTTATCCACTATTAGCATTAGTACCGTTTTTGTTAATGCAATGATAGTAAAAAAACCATTACTAAAAAGCCTGTTTCCTGCTCCAACTTATTGATTCTATGCTTCAGACCCGTAGAAACTACGTGTTAAAAACAAGCAAAATCACCCTCCCAAAGATGACTTGCACTGTTTTATCTTTGTTTTCTGAAGATTTACCGACCAAATACCTGGATTATCAGATGTTTGGGGGTCAAGACAACCAAGACCAAACCATTAGAAATGAACCTCATCAAACCCAAAATAAATTACACTATGAAACGTACCCAACCTTATTACGGACTATTTACTTTTTTCCTGGCCGTGCTTCTGTTTGCTGCATGCCAGAAAGACAATTATGAAAAGCCGGGTGACATTGATCTTATCAAAGATCAAAACATTGTCATCAATAACAACACAACAGCTTTGAACCAGCGCCTGACCATGCGTGATGAACTTGTATCCATCGACCGGTCCAACACTACCCTTGGCGAAAAAAGCGATGAATCGGATGAAGTAGACTACACCAGCAACTATGCTTTTAAACTCAAGGCCGATGTTGATCCTCCCCAAATCGATGATCAGTTTCTGATGGCCACGCATGTAGCCATACATGACAATTACGCTTTTGTTTCCTACAATACACGTGGCAGTGTTTACAGCGGTGCTGTAGAAGTGTTTGATGTAAGCAACATTACCAATCCTCAAATCATTTCCCAGGCGATTTTCCCGGAAGCTGATATCAACTCCGTAGATTACGACAACGGAAAAATTTTCATTGTGGGTGCCATGGAGCAGTTTGAAGAGTTTGAAATGGATGGCCCTGCATTTTTGCAGGTGTTAAGTCTCAACAGCCAGATGCAGATTGAAGCAGTGGACACCCTTATTGATATCCGCTCTTTCTCTGCCAACAGCATCAAGGTAAATACTGACAGAATCATGATTACGAGCGGAGACGAGGGAGATTACTCTGTATTCGACAGAGAATATAATGAAATAGCCAGGGTAGCAGTAACCGATGCACGATCAGTAGCTTTCAATTCAGCCCATGCTTATGTCCTTTCCGGACAACCCGGCACATTAAATGTATATGATAAACTTACAGCAGATTTTGTTGAGTCGTTCGAAACCGGTGGTGCCAATACGCCTCACTCCAAATCACAGATTTGTGCCACAGAACAATATATTTTTGCTGCTCTCAACGAGGGAGGCATGAAAGTTTTTGAACCCAACGGAACACTCATGCAACACATTCCCAAACCGGAAACTCCTGAAGGAGGCCAGGACGAAAACCATGTCACCAACAGTGTCTCAACCACCTTTAACCTGGTATTCTTCGCCAACGGCGAATCGGGCATCAGTGTCGGTGAAATGATAGATGAGCTCGAGGATGAAGTAGTAATCATGGGGAACATGGTTTTTACTGACATGCAGTCCTCCAACTTTGTACAATCCAGAGACAGCCTTGTATTTGTTGCCAGTGGATTGGGTGGGCTGAAAATTCTGGCCATCAGCATTGATGAAGGTGTGCCGGACGATGTTATACCTTCCGAACCCTGCCCCACACTCATGGAAGCCATAACCCTCCTTTTCCCTGAATCGCAGAACGCCATGAACAACCATCCCTATTTGTTTGAGGATGGGGCTGTGCTCAACGTTACCACTGAAGAAGAGACCGAAGTATTCCTCAAATTTGTATGGGAAGGAGCAGGCTGGAAAAACACATTGGGCTATTACAGCTATCCGGCAGACAACCCTCCTGCCTCCTTTGAGGAACTGGAAAAGCATGTACTTTTCCCCAACACCAGCATGGTGGGCAGCGGCGGAGGTCTTGAACCCGGCGACATGGTTCAGCTGGGGACCGAACCTTTTCCTGCCAATACTGTCATTGGCTTTTACCTGGTAGCCAAGGGATGGGGCAATGGTGAAATGGTGGATGGCTCGTATACCCACTACACCGACATCCAGTTCAACCCCGAAAACAAGCAACAACATGTGCTTTTCATTGAAGATGGGTGCCAGGACCTGGTACTGGGCTTTGAAGACATTCGTTTATTCGGAGGCGACAAAGACTTCAACGATGTGCTGTTTGTTCTGAAAGACAATCCTGATGATTTCCCCAATACAAAATTCAATACCGAAGGAATTACCATTTTCGAATGGGAAGGAGAACCTCGCTATTAAATTTCGCTGGCAAATAAGTATCCCTTTAAAATCGCCAATGCCGGATCGCAGTGCAACCACTGCATCCGGCATTGGTGTTTTTCCTGCATAGCAACCGGCCACATCTTTTTTTATCCGGCCCTTTCCTCTTGTCGCTCTTTAACGCTATCTTTGGAATCTCAACCAACATAAAAGGAAATGTCTGATACAACAAAAAAACTATTTTTACTGGATGCCATGGCCCTGATTTACCGGGCTTATTTTGCTCTTAGCCGCAACCCCCGCGTCAACTCCAAAGGGATGAACACTTCAGCCGTGCTGGGGTTTGCCAATTCGATGCTGGAAGTACTGAAAAAAGAATCACCCACCCATATTGCCGTAGCTTTTGATGCATTTGCCCCTACACAAAGGCAAACCGACTTTACCGCATACAAGGCCAACAGGGAAGATACACCCGAAGACATCGTAAACTCTATTCCCTACATCAAAAAACTCATTGAAGGGTTCAATATTCCCATTCTCGAACTTGCAGGCTACGAAGCGGATGACATCATCGGAACCATTGCCAAGGAAGCCGAAAAAGATGGCTTTACAGTGTTTATGATGACCCCCGATAAAGATTTTGGCCAACTGGTTTCGGAAAACATTTTTATGTACAAACCCGCCCGCATGGGCAATGGGGTTGAAATATGGGGAATTAAAGAGGTATGCGAAAAATTCAGCATTGAAAAACCTGAGCAGGTCATTGATATTTTAGGCCTCTGGGGCGACGCATCGGACAATATTCCCGGTGTGCCGGGTATTGGAGAGAAAAAGGCTAAAAAACTCATTGCCCAGTTCGGATCCGTCGAAAACATTCTGAAAAATGTTGACGATGTGGCCGAAAAAAGAAGCCGCGAATCATTGAAAGAATTCACACAACAGGCTTTGATGTCCAAATCCCTGGCTACCATTATTCTGGATGTGCCCGTTGAGTGGAACGAAGAACTGTTTAAGGTCAAAGATCCCAATCCTGATATTCTCCTGCCCCTTTTTGAAGAGCTGGAATTTCGCAACTATGCCAAACGTGTTTTTGAGCACATCAAGGAAGAAGCACCTGCAGCCATGCCCACCAAAGCTCAGATGCAGGGACAGATGGACCTCTTTGCCGGCACCGATGCCATGGAGGACCCCGCAGAACTGGCCAGAAAGAAAGTAGCTGAATTGCTGAAAGAAAATGAGTTTATTACGGCTGATACCGATGAAGAAATTCAAAAACTGGTGGATGAGTTAAGTGCCTCTGACGCATTTTGCTTTGATACGGAGACCACTTCCCTGGAAATCAATGCAGCAGAACTGGTAGGTATTGCCTTCTGCATTCAACCCGGGAAAGCATGGTTTGTACCTTTCCCTGAAAAACAGGAAGATGCAGCCCGGAGAGCTGATCTGTTTAAAGCACTTTTTGAAAATGAGAAAATTGAAAAGACGGGTCAAAACCTGAAATACGATATCGGGGTATTGAAAAACTATGGTATCCATGTACAGGGAAAACTCTTTGATACCATGCTTGCCCACTACCTGTTGCAGCCCGACATGCGGCACAACATGGACGTATTATCGGAAACTTATCTCAATTACAAACCCCTGAGCATCGAAGCACTGATTGGGAAAAAAGGGAAAAACCAGACGAGCATGCGCGATGTGCCTGCCGAAACCCTTACGGCCTATGCCTGCGAAGATGCCCATGTAACCCAGAAACTCAGAGAGGTGTTTGAACCCGAGCTGGAAAAATTCGGGCTAACAGAATTGTTTCGTCAGTTGGAAACCCCTCTGATTTATGTACTTGCTGAGATGGAAAACCATGGAGTGAAGCTGGATACAGAGGCACTGAAAGAATTCTCCATCAAACTGCAGGAACAAATCGAAACGGTTGAAAAAGAGATTTATGACCTGGCAGATACAAAATTCAACATCGGTTCTCCCAAACAACTGGGAGATATACTGTTTGATAAGTTGAAGATAGTTGCCAAAGCCAGGAAAACCAAAACCAAACAATACAGCACCAGTGAAGACATCCTTTCCAAACTGGTAGACAAGCATGAGATTGTACAAAAAATCCTGGATTACCGTTCTTTGACCAAGCTGAAATCCACCTATGTGGATTCTTTCCCCAAGCTCATCAGTGCAAAAACCGGAAGGCTGCATGCCAGCTTCAACCAGACGGTAGCTGCCACTGGCCGTTTATCGTCCAACAACCCCAACTTACAGAACATCCCCATCCGCACCGAACAGGGCCGCGAAATCAGGAAAGCCTTTGTTCCGGCTGATGAAGAGCATACCTTGCTGGCTGCCGACTATTCTCAGATCGAGCTGCGGATTATTGCTTCACTCAGTGGCGATGAAGCCATGATTGATGCCTTCAAAAAAGGCCTTGACATTCATGCCGCAACAGCAGCCAAAGTTTTCGGGGTAGACCTGGACGATGTGGATCGCGATATGCGCCGCAAAGCAAAAATGGTAAACTTCGGCATTGTTTACGGAATATCTGCTTTCGGCCTTTCAGAAAGATTGAATATCCCCAGAGATGAATCCGCTGAAATCATCAGAAACTATTTCAAAGAGTATCCCGGGATCAAAAAATACATGGATGACATCATTGCTTTTGCCCGTGAACATGGCTACGTAGAAACCATCATGAAACGCCGCCGCTATCTCAGCGACATCAACAGCGGCAATGCTGCTGTGCGGGGGTATGCCGAACGAAACGCCATCAACTCACCCATCCAGGGCTCTGCTGCCGACATGATCAAGCTGGCCATGATCAACATCTACCGCGATATGAAAGCGCAAAAACTACAATCTAAACTGATATTGCAGGTGCATGATGAATTGGTTTTTGATGCCCGGAAAGACGAACTGGAGTCATTGAAAAAAATTGTAGCCAAAAACATGCAGAACGCGATGAAACTCGAAGTAGACCTGGAAATCGATATGAACACAGGAAACAACTGGCTGGAAGCGCATTGATAGGGGTCTTGAAAGAAAAGAGGCCGTCTCATTTCCTGAGACAGCCTCTTTTTCTTTTTACAATTTTCAAATGTCTTAGCCTTCTACTGCATTACGGTAGTGCTCATAGCGTTCGAGGATTTCAAACACATAATGGAAGGGTTCAGCTCCCCTGGCATAACCATGCTTTACAACCGGGTCAAGATAATACTTGGGTTTGGATTTATTAAGCACGTAGTAATCCACGTTGTCCTTCCATACATCGGGATCTTTACCGTACTTTTCTGCCAGACGCCGTGCATCCAGTACGTGCCCCAGTCCTACATTGTAAGAAGCAAGAACAAATTTGATCCGTTCTTCGTCATCGGGAATGATCTCCTGAAGGCGGCGGTCAATCCATTCCAGGTATTTTACCCCGGCCACAATATTATCAACAGGGGAAGAGGTTTGGGTAACGTTATACATCGATGCTGTATTGGGCATAAGCTGCATAATACCAAAAGCTCCTGCCCATGACACTGCAGTATGATTGAACCGTGACTCCTGGAATGCCAGTGAAGCAATCAGTCGCCAGTCCCATCCAACAATTTCAGAAAAACGCTTAAAATGATCGTCATATACTGAAATACGACCGCCACCCAATGAATGATAAGGGCTTTGCGCCATCATGGAGCTCCTTGGATTATGGAAATAGCGATTGTAAAGATTCGAATACTGACGGGTTTGCTTAAACTCGCTCATCCATTCATCAATGGCAGCTTGCAGCAAAGGAGTATCATGACGTACAGCCCATGAAAGATTCTGGGCAAAACTCAAAGGCGTCTGAATGTCAATATTGGCATAGTAAGTTGAGTTTACCTGAGCCACATGTTCATCGCCTACGGTATATTCTATCTCTCCATTGGCCACCTTTTCTATGAGTATTTCAGGTTCAAAGTCGGTTTCCACGATGTAAATGGTGTCGCCAATCTCTTCCATAAGATTTCTTAACCGTATTTTGTGGGCTGAGTTTTTATGCACATGCACGGTCTTGCCAGCCAAATCGAGCTGGTTTCTGACAAGAAAGTCTTCGATTTCGGAAGAGCGCATGTGGTACCAGTTGTCGGGCCGGCGTTGAATCAACACCTGGCGGGTCTGGCTGTGAGGTTCGGTAAAAGCAAGTATATCACGACGACTGCGTGTAACAGTAAGGTCCATGGCAATAATATTGCAATCACCTTCGGACATGAGGCATTCAAAATTTTCGTCCAGATCATTGGAAACGAAAATCTCCAGTTCTACACCGATATGCTGGGCAAACATTTTCAGCAATTCGAGATGAAAGCCCATCGGTTGACCACGGTATACAAAATAGTTGGTCGAATTGTAGTCTGTGGTTGCCTTAATGACTCCTCTTTCGAGAATAGCCGGCAAATCATTGTTGTTAACAACTTCTTCCACCATCACTTCCTCAACAGGAACAGACCTGTTAGTAAAAATCAAGCCTGTAAAGATGAGGAGGGGTACTGTGACAACCAGCAGAAGTTTAACAAATTTTTGTTGTCTCATAGTTTCAAAATTTTGCGAAAGCAAATAAGCCTGCAAAGGTACAATAATTTTTTACTTGCAAAACGGCCTTTAATTTGCCTCGACACACTTTGCAAATGTACTGCTTAATTTCCATTTTTATCATACCAATAGCGTTTTTTTACCAACACAGAACAGCAAGCGGACCAAAACACCTATGGATAAAGGGCTTTGAAACAGCAAAATTGTTAACAACTTTCTTCAAAAACTGTTCGCAAACGATTGTAATTTTGAAATAATCAAGCGTATTTTTACGGAACAACCGTTTTTCTTCTTTTTTAACACATTGCCCGTGTTGCTCCGGGCACAAATTATGGTAATTATATGCCGCAATAGGCTAAATCTTGGTATTTTTGAAGCTTATAAATAAATCGACACATGTTTTTTAAAGATATTGCAGGTCAGGATTCTATCAAAAAAAAACTCATTAACAACATCAAAAACGGGCGCATAAGCCATGCACAGTTATTTTTGGGCCCTGAAGGCAGTGGCAAACTGGCCATGGCTATTGCTTATTCAAGATACCTATCCTGTAAAAACCCCGGACCTGAGGATGCATGTGGAAACTGTCCTTCCTGCATCAAGTTCAATAAACTGGCCCATCCGGACCTCAATTTTTTCTTCCCCAACCCTTCCAAAAAACAGGGAGAAAAAGTTTTTATGAGTAAAGACTATATAACCGAATGGAGGGAATTTCTGGAAAAATCAAAGTATGTAAGCCTTAACTCCTGGTACCGACATATCGAAATTGAAAATAAACAGGGTATTATCAATGCCGCCGACTGTACCGAAATCATCAAGGTGCTGGGTTATAAATCCTACGAAAGCGAATACAAGATCGTTATTATCTGGATGATTGAAAAGCTTTTCCATGCTGCGGCCCCCAAATTGCTCAAGATTCTTGAGGAGCCACCCCCTAAAACCTTATTTCTGCTGGTTTCTGAAAATCATGATCAGATTTTACCTACCATCCTTTCAAGGGCGCAACTGGTAAAAATACCCAGACTCAATGATGAGGAGGTTAAACAGGGACTGACGGATATTTACAACTATGGCGCTCAGGTTGCAGAAGAGGCAGCATTCTTATCGGATGGGAATTTTTACCAGGCCCTGGCCTTATGCCAGAATGATGACACCCGGGAGAATTATGCACGGTTTCTGCGGGAATGGCTGAGACATTCTTATAAGTTTGACCCTACGGAGGTTCTCAAGGCTGTGGATGAGCTTGCCAAAATGGGAAGGGAAAGACAAAAATCACTGCTCAATTATGGGCTTGAAATTTTCAGGCAATGCACCCTGATGAACTACCAGGCCCATAACCTGGTTAAGGCCCCGGCCGAGGCTGCTGATTTTATTCAGAAGTTTTCGAAAGTATTGCAACCGGATATTGCATTGCAAATGACAGAAGAGTTTTCCAAAGCCATATACCACATAGAAAGAAATGCCAATGCAAAAATTCTGTTTACAGATTTGTCGCTGAAAATGACCCGAATTTTTATGACAGCAAAAAAGTGATTATTTTGCTACTTTTGTAGTTGCTAAATATTGAAAATTACATATTTCGGACAACACAAAGACGGGGAAGCTGCTTTTTCAGCCCAACCGTTTTGGAATCGGTCCCCTCGCTGCAAGACAGCGTGTTTACACATATAAATAAAGAGTAAATTGGAAAACAACAATAATAACTTCATATCAAGGGGCTGCCGCTGTGCTCCCCGTCCCAACACAACAAGACAGGAAGAGTTGCATGCACATTCCTGCACCAAGCTCAATGTATTCAACTGGATTGACAATATAAAACCCCCAAAGAACTTCCCAACCCGTGATGTGGTAGAGGTGCGGTTTAAGAACAGCCGTAAGGACTTCTTCCTGGTACCCGACGACCTGCAGCTGGAAGAGGGAGATATTGTTGCCGTAGAAGCTTCCCCGGGACACGATATCGGCATTGTTACCATTGCCGGAGAGATTGTAAAACTTCAGCTGAAAAACAAAAAGATAGACATCCATAAAACAGAATTCAAAAAGGTTTACCGCAAGGCCAAAGTTACCGATATAGAAAAATGGGTGGCAGCGGTAGAGCTGGAGAAATCGACCATGTATGGTTCCAGGGAGATAGCATCGTCGCTTAAACTGGACATGAAAATCAGCGATGTGGAATACCAGGGCGACAAAACAAAAGCCATTTTCTATTATACTGCTGATGAAAGGGTGGATTTCAGAGAGCTTATCAAAGTGCTGGCCGATACCTTTAATGTACGTATAGAAATGCGGCAAATTGGCATGCGCCAGGAAGCCAGCCGCCTGGGAGGTATTGGTTCGTGCGGACGCGAGTTGTGCTGCTCAACCTGGCTTACCAACTTCAGATCGGTATCTACCAATGCAGCGCGCACACAACAGCTTTCTCTCAACCCCCAGAAACTGGCAGGGCAATGTTCGAAACTGAAGTGCTGTATCAATTATGAAAACGACGGCTACCTGGATACGCTGAAGGACCATCCCGATACCTCTGTACCCCTGCAAACCAAAAAAGGAAGAGCCTATCATCAGAAAACAGATATTCTCAGAAACCTGATGTACTTTACTTACCACGACAATCCTTCCAATTTTGTTTGTATTTCTACCAACAGGGTGAAAGAAATTCTGGAGCTTAACCGCAAGAATATTTTACCGGAAATGCTGGAAGAAGAAGGATTTGCTGAGGTAGTCTCTGAAAATAAACAAAGTACAGGTTACGAGGAGGATAGCCTAACGCGTTTTGATACACCGGCCTCCAAACCCAAAAGAAAAAGAAAAAAATCAAGACCAAGAAAAAAACAATAAAAGGTCTCAGGCCCTGCTATACTAAACTTTAAAAACAAAACAATGAACCGAGCCACTTACGGGTTTTTTATCCTCATTCCCCTTGCTTTCTTATTATCAGGCTGTAACGAGAATGTTATTTATGAAAAAAGCCAGGATATCGCATCGGAAGGCTGGCATATCAATGAGGTGGTAACCTTTGAAAAAGAGATAAGAGACACCACCCTCCTGCATGATATTTATCTGAATGTAAGAAACAACAATGAATACCCTTACAGCAATCTTTACGTTTTTTTCCATACCATATTTCCCGATGGGACCATTTACAAAGACACCATTGAAATGATTCTTGCCGACAGACAAGGGCAATGGACCGGAGAAGGCTTCGGGAAAATAAAGTCCAACAGCTTTCATTTTCGCAAAGATGTGTGGTTTCCGATTGAAGGAGAATTTAAGTTCACAATTCAACATGGTATGCGCGAGGAAACTCTCAAGGGCATCACCGATATCGGAATACGAATTGAGAGAAAATAAGAACAAATATTTCTCGTTTGAAGAAGTAAGAAATTCAATTGATTCCAATGACTAAAAAAAAGACACAAAATTTTCGTAAGTACATCCGTGTTTTCTGGATGATAGTGCTTGCACCGGTGGTTCTGGCGATTCTGATATTTAGCTCCATTTCCCTGGGTTTATGGGGGTTTATGCCCACCTTTGAAGAGCTAGAGAATCCCAAAAGCAATCTGGCCAGTGAAATTTATTCTACCGATGACCAGTTGCTGGGAACATACTATATTCACAACCGCTCCAATATCGAATATGATGATTTGAACAACAATGTAGTGCATGCATTGCTTGCTACGGAAGACATCAGGTTTCACAACCACTCCGGGGTAGATATCAGGAGTATCATGAGAGTAATTTTTCGCAATATTATTGGAGGGCAGCGCAGCGCCGGGGGAGGTAGTACCATCAGCCAGCAGCTGGCCAAAAACCTGTTTCCCCGTCAGGAAAGTCCATCCACTGCGCAACTGATAATCATAAAACTCAAAGAATGGGTAACAGCCTCCAAGCTGGAGCGTAATTACACCAAAAACGAAATCATGGCCATGTATCTCAATACCGTTGATTTTGGATCTCATGCTTTCGGAATAAAATCAGCAGCCAAAACCTATTTCAACTCTTCACCTGATTCGTTAAAAGCTGAAGAGGCCGCAATGCTGATTGGCATGTTGCAGGCTCCCAGCTGGTTTCACCCCGTCAGGAATCCGGAAAGGGCAACCGTAAGACGCAACGTGGTACTGAGCCAGATGAACCGTTACGGCTTTATAGAACCTCATGAATATGATTCTATACGGGAGCTTCCCCTGGATATGTCCAAATTTCAGATACAGGACCAGAATACCGGTCCTGCCACCTATTTCAGGGAAGTTTTACGGAATCAACTGGTAGAATGGTCGCAAACCCGCCTGAAGCCCGATGGCACCAACTACAACATTTATCGTGACGGTTTAAAAATTTACACTACCATTGACAGCCGTTTGCAAAAACATGCAGAAGATGCCGTAGAAGAGCATATGGGAGGTTATCTTCAGGAGGAGTTTTTCAACCACTGGGAAGGTTATACCCATGCCCCCTTTGGCACCGACCTTACGCAGGAAGAAGTCGACAGGCTCATGAATAACTCTATGCGTCGAAGCAGCAGGTACCATTACCTGAAACGGATGCAGGTGGATGATGATTCTATCCGCAAAAATTTTAATACACCCACCGACATGAGAATTTTTTCCTGGGATGGAGAAATCGATACTATCATGTCGCCCATGGATTCTATAAGATACTACAAGTATTTTCTCAACGCCGGCCTCATGTCTGTTGAACCCCAAACCGGGCATGTGAAAGCATATGTGGGGGGTATTGATTTTGCGCATTTTAAGTATGACCACGTAACCCAAAGCCGCAGACAGGTGGGTTCTACTTTTAAACCCTTCCTTTACACCCTTGCCATGCAGGAAGGAGAATACGGGCCTTGTTCGGAGGTTCCCAACATTCCGGTGTCTTTTGAGCTTGACGATGGCACTGTCTGGACGCCCAGGAATTCAACCAACGAAATGGAGGGAGAGATGGTAACCCTGAAGTGGGCACTGGCCAATTCGGTAAATTATATTTCTGCTTACCTTATCAAACGGTATTCACCTCATGCCCTAATCAGGCTGGTGAATAACATGGGGATAAATCAACCCATGGATGCGGTTCCGGCCATCAGCCTGGGGACGCCTGATATTTCGGTATATGACATGGTTGGAGCCATGTCTACCTATGCCAACAAAGGTATTTATATCAAACCCAGTTTTGTGACCCACATAGAAGACAACAACGGAAACCTCATTGAATCCTTTATCCCCGACCAAAATGAAGCTATGAATGAGCAAACTGCTTACCTGATGCTCGAATTGCTGAAAGGAGTTGTAGAAAGTGGAACAGGTGTCAGATTGCGTTTTCGTTATAACCTCACCAACCCCATTGCAGGAAAAACCGGAACCACCCAGAATAACTCCGACGGCTGGTTTATCGGCCTCACTCCCGACCTGGCCACAGGGGTTTGGGTAGGCGCGGAAGACCGCGGTATCAGATTCAGAACCATTACATTAGGACAGGGTGCCAACATGGCCTTGCCCATCTGGGCATTGTATATGCAAAGAGTGTATGAAGATTCTACTTTAAATATTTCCCAGGGCGAGTTTGAGCCTCCCCTGCAAGCCATTCCTTTCGAAACAGACTGCGAGAATATTCAGCGCGAAAGAAGTCCTTCACAGATTTTTGACCAAGACATTTTCTAAATAACTTTTCTTTTTATCAAAGAAGCCCGGTGTAGCAAATTACACCGGGCTTCTTTTTTTTGTTATAACATCATCCCGTTTCGCTGGTGATACAACCAAAGTTTTCTTTAGAGATATACTCAGATAATCATACCTGCTCCCACGGTTTCATGGGTAGATTCGTCAACAAAAATTACACTACCCGTATTGCGGTTGAGCTGATATTTATCGAAAAAGAGAGGTTGGGTCGTGCGGATGGAAACCCTGCCAATATCATTCATCCCGATTTCTGTATCATCTTGTATACGGTGCAGCGTATTGACATCAATCTTGTAATGAATCTTCTTGACCACACAGCGGGCATCGCGGGTGGTATGTCTGACACCGTACTTTCCGTTTAACTGGAGTTTGCGCGTATTCATCCAGCAAATCATTACATCAACATCCTGGCTAACCTGGGGCACATTGTTTTCGCGCGAAATCATATCTCCCCGGCTTATATCAATTTCATCTTCGAGCCTCATACTTACTGACATGGGAGCAAAAGCTTCCTCAACCGGACCATCGGGGCCTTCGATAGATTGGATGGTGGAGGTAAAACCCGAAGGCAGCACCATCACCTTATCGCCGGGTTTGAAAATTCCTCCGGCAATTCGCCCAGCATAAGCACGGTAATCATGGAACTTATCGTTTTGGGGTCTTATGACCAGCTGAACCGGGAAACGGCAATCCACAAGGTTCAAATCGCTTCCGATATGTATGGTTTCCAGCAGGTACATCAGGCTGGGGCCACCATACCATTTCATATTCTCAGATTTTTTTACCACGTTATCACCATTCAAAGCACTGATGGGAATAAACTGAATATCCTGCACCTTGAGTTTGGAGGCAAAGGACTGAAAATCTTTTTTAATGGTTTCAAATACAGTTTCATCATAATCTACCAGGTCCATCTTATTGATGCAGATAACGACATGAGGAATTCCCAACAGTGAGGCGATAAAAGCATGTCTGCGGGTTTGCTCAACTACCCCTTTTCTGGCATCTACCAGGATAATGGCAAGATTGGCTGTCGAGGCACCGGTTACCATATTGCGGGTATACTGGATATGCCCAGGGGTATCAGCAATAATAAACTTTCGCCGGGGAGTAGCAAAGTATCTGTAGGCTACATCAATGGTTATTCCCTGCTCTCTTTCGGCCTTTAACCCATCCGTAAGTAAGGCAAGATTTACATGTTCCTCCCCCCTTCTTTCGCTGGTGAGCCTGATGGCTTCATATTGATCTTCGAAAATGGATTTGCTATCGTAAAGCAGTCTGCCAATCAATGTACTTTTTCCGTCATCCACGCTTCCGGCGGTGGTAAAACGAAGCAGCTCCATGTCAAGGTAGCCGTTTTTGCTAAAACTATTCATAAATTGTATTTTGTTTTTGTTCGTGGTTATACAAGGGGCAATATCATTTTTCGGCTTGAGGGATTTTTCATGATTTAGATTTTGTCAACAACCCAAAAACCGATCTTTGAAGGCGCCTGTTAAAAATATCCTTCTTTTTTTCTGTCCTCCATGGCGGTTTCAGAGCGTTTGTCATCGGCTCTTGTTCCACGTTCTGTCTGGCGGGCAGCCGCAACTTCCGTAATAATTTCTTCAATGCTCGATGCTTCAGAAAGGGCAGCACCGGTACAACTCATATCACCAATGGTGCGGAACCGAACTCTCATCTTTTCCCACTTCTCATCTTTCTGCAGTTGTATATATTCACTTTTGGCAAGCAATACTCCCTTGCGGTTTACACAATCGCGCTCATGACTGAAATACAGCGATGGCATGGGGATATCCTCCAGTAAAATATACTGCCACACATCCATTTCTGTCCAGTTGCTCAGGGGAAATACCCTGAAATGCTCTCCCATGCTCTTTTTGCCATTAAAGAGGTTCCACAATTCGGGTCGCTGATTTTTAGGATCCCACTGACCAAATTCGTCGCGATGGCTGAAAAAACGCTCTTTAGCCCTGGCCTTTTCCTCGTCGCGCCTTCCTCCTCCCATGGCGGCATCAAAACCATGTTTTTCAAGGGCATCGAGCAGTGTTACGGTTTGCAATATGTTTCGACTGGCGTTTGCGCCGGTCTCTTCTGCCACCCGGCCGCTGTTGATGGATTCCTGAACACTTCCTACCAGCAACCGCGCATTGAGTTTTTCGACCAGCTCATCACGATATTTGAGGGTTTCGGGAAAGTTATGACCGGTATCGATATGCAGCAAAGGAAAAGGAAGACCAGCAGGATAAAAAGCTTTGGAAGCAATATGCAGCATGACAACAGAATCTTTTCCCCCTGAAAACAGCAATACAGGTTTTTCAAATTGTGCTACTACCTCCCGAATCACGAATATGGATTCGGCTTCAAGCTCCTTGATATGTTTAAGATTATAGGATTGCATTTTGTGTTATGTTAATTGTTGATGAGTAATTACCGGCATAATATAACCGAGAAATTGATTAACCAGGTCATTTCTGCCGTAAAATTCGGTATTAAGTTCAATATCAGGTTTATCCGGAGGCTCGTAGGGCGAGTCAATACCGGTAAAATCGGGTATTTGATTGTTTCGGGCCTTCTTGTAAAGCCCTTTGGGGTCTCTTTTCTCGCACAAGCTTAAAGGAGCATTTACAAACACTTCAATATAATCATCAGGGCCAATGATTTTTCGGGCCAGATGCCTGATGTGATGAGTAGGTGAAATAAAGCAATTAATAACCACTATCCCTGCTTCAAGAAAAATACGGGAAAGGTGGGCTACCCGGTGAATATTTTGTAAGCGCCCCTCCAGCGAATAGTCGAGATCGCGGTTGATGGTAGCCCTGATAATATCCGCATCAAACACCTGAGTCAGTATTCCTTTTGCTGCCAGTTCTTTTTCAATATCAATGGCCAGGGTAGTTTTCCCGGAGCCGGAAAGACCTGTCATCCATATTACACGCGCCCTCTGGTTGAGGATTGCTTCCTTTTGTTTCCTGGAGACAAAAGGATTGGAGAGCCAGGGATTGGATGATTGTTGCTCAGTCATTATATTTGTGGATACTGAAATATTTTTTTTATTATAAGAATGCTGCAAAAGTATAAAAATCCTGCCAAGGTGAAAATTCAAAATTGTATGATACGTTTTATTTTGAATTAAAAATTTGGACTAAATTTGCCCTCTCACAAGTATTTATCCCAAAAACGATAAAATATGCGCCGTCTTGCAATATGGATATTAGGTCTTATGGGCTGGAAGGTTACCCACGATATGCCAAAGGGAATAACCAAAGCAGTAGTTGTGATGGCTCCCCACACCAGTAACTGGGATTTTGTGTATGGCAGATTGGGTTTTGCCAAATGGGGAGTAACCCCAAGGATGATGATAAAAAAGGAATCTTTCTTTTTTCCCCTTGGAATTATTCTTAAAGCACTGGGAGCCATTCCCATTGACAGAGGTTTTAGCACGGGAACCATAAAACGGGTTACCGCTTATATCAATGATTCCGATTCCTTTTTTCTGCTCATTGCTCCTGAAGGAACCCGCAAACTGGTAAAAAACTGGAAAAAAGGATTTTATTTTGTAGCACAACAAGCCAAGGTACCGATTATATGCGGATTTCTGGACTATAAAACCAAAACCGGGGGCATGGGGCTGATGCTGTATCCATCGGGTGATTATGAAGCAGACCTGAAGAAAATTCAGGACTTTTACAAAGACAAACAGGCCAAATACCCTGAAAAATTTAACCTTTCGCCGGAAAACCTGAAGAAAAACCAGGGTTAAGATCCCTGGAGTATCTCATGCAGATTCAACCTTAAAAATAAGTTGTATTGGGGTTTAACCTCATTATTCAAGCCCAGATTGATTTGACTTAAACTTACTGAACCTCCCAGGCGGAAGCTGAAGCTGTCGCTCACTTCAAAATTGAGCCCAACCCCGGTATAAATTCCGAAACCCATTCCATAATCGCGAATACTGTAAATCTCGCTTCTTATTTCCCTGATATTAAACTCTATGCCACTTACGTTGACCCGGTTTTCTATGATTTTTGTGTCGGTAATATTCAACCCGCTTTCAATAAACGGGTGGATATAGGATGAAGTAAACAAGGTGTATTGAAACCCCAGCCGAAGCTCGATACGTTCCTCTACGCCGTAAATATCTGACAGCAACCGGTAAGGCTCAGAGGTGGAGGTAAACTTATCAGTATAAATGGTGAATTTGTCGGCAGCTGTCAGGCGGGTATAATTAAACTCTCCCAGTACCGCAAAACTCCTGTTGAACTTTAATCCCCCGTAAAAGCCTACAAGCAGCCCGGGATCATACCGCATATTTTGTGGCAACTCTCCGATTTCAAATTCCTCAATGATTTCCTCAACATTGGCAATCAGCCTGTCGCGATTGTAATACCTGTTCAGAGCCGACTCTACGGTGTGCTCGCCGTCACTATGCTCTCCTGACCCATCATAATATTTGGCAGTGGATGGATGGGCAAAATAAGCCCCGAAGCTTAGTCCGTATACCCAGCGAAGAGTAGGTGTATCCTCCACAGTATAGTTTTTCAGGGCTAAATCCCGGGAAGGGGAGCCGGCATAGGCATTCAGAGATACCAGCATTATCAATATACCGAAGATGCTCCTGCCGGGAAAACACAGCTTCCCAACAACTGATATACAATGTTTATGAGAAATAAAAGATGGTCGGCTATTTGAAAAAAATCTCTTCATGTCATTGTATTTTTAAATTTAAAGTCCTTCGGCTATTTGTTAAACCTTCTGCCCCGGGAAAACCCTTTTTATGGTTGGGACTACTGCTAATTTAGTGAAAAGAAATACGAATTGGATTGATTCAATTTGTATAGACAGAGGACCGGAGACAGACGACCGAATTGGATTCTCTTCCGTCTTCCGTCTTCCGTCCAGGGGCGTACTGCATCTAATTTATTATCTAAACATAGTCTTATCCACTAAATTAACAAGAGAACCCTACTTTCTAATATCATTGAAATAGGCATCCAGTAATATTTGTGCCGCCTGGTAAGGGGTAAGCTTATTATTTTCCATCATGGCCAGTGTTGAGGGGGTTTTATCAAGCACTTTTGGATGCAGATAAAAATGGTCAGAGAGGTATTGTTTAATAGATTCGTACATCTGATGTTTTTGCTGGCTTTTTCTCTTTTTTACAAAAAATCCGTTTTTATCAATATGGGCAAAGAAAGCATTAATCATTTCGTTCACCTTATCAATACCTGTTTTTTTTAGTGAGGAGCAAATTTCGACCTGTGGAGCCCATCCCGAAGCCGGGGGTGGAAATAAATGCAGCGCATTCTGATACTGTACCCTGGCGTTTTGGGCTTTGATAAGGTTATCGCCATCTGCCTTGTTGATAACCATGCCATCGCACATTTCCATGATTCCTCTTTTAATTCCCTGCAGCTCATCACCGGCACCTGCCAGCATCAGCAAAAGGAAAAAATCAACCATCGAATGTACCGCAGTTTCGGATTGCCCCACCCCTACAGTTTCCACCAGGATTCGATCGTATCCGGCAGCTTCGCAAAGGATAATGATTTCGCGGGTTTTGCGTGCCACTCCTCCCAGGGAGCCTGCCGAAGGGCTGGGGCGAATAAAAGCTTGTTCGTGGGTAGATAGCAACTCCATGCGGGTTTTATCGCCTAAAATGCTCCCTTTTGATATCTCACTGCTGGGATCAACAGCCAGTACCGCAATTTTATGCCCCTTTTCAATGAGGTGCATTCCGAAAGCCTCAATAAAAGTACTTTTCCCAACACCGGGTACGCCTGTTATACCTATTCTCAGTGAGCGGGATGATAAAGGGATGCACTTTTCTATGATTTGCTGTGCCTTTTCGTAATGAGCAGGCAGGGAACTCTCCACCAAAGTAATGGCACGGCTCAGGGTGCCGCGATCCTGGGCAGCGATTCCTGCAACATACTCATCCACGCCCAAGTCTGTGCGCTTCCGCGCCTGAATAGCCCTGATGGCATTTTCATTGAGCGCAGGGGGCTGAGCTATTCCTTTATTTACCTTCAGGGCACTATCTGTTCGTTTATTATCAGGAGTATTGTTCTTTTCTGGCATGCCTGTAAAATTTGTACAAACCTACGCAATATTTTTTTGGAGTAAAAGCTTTTTGACCGTTGCGGGTAATTAAAAAAGCCCGGCTTCTGAAGCGAAACCGGGCCGGAATTTAAAGAGCGTTATCTTTCTTAATTTTGAATAACGGTGGCGTCATTTCCGCTGCCAACCTGCATGATACCGGCTACATTGCCGTTGCCCATCTGAATAATCTGAGCGTTGTTGTCGTATCCAACCTGGTTGATCATACCGAAATTGTCATGACCGTTTTGATGTATTTCTGCTCTGTTATCGCTGCCAAGCTGAACAGTAAGAGCAGTATTCTCAGAGCCTGTCTGCATAATTTCAGCATAGTGGTTATCACCAGCCTGCAACAGCGTGGCCTTATGGGCAGATCCGTACTGGTGGATTTTTGCCTCACTGGCCTCCTGCCACAAGGAAACTGAATTCATGTCGCCTTGCTGAATGACTTCTGCGTCGGCACCATCTGCCTGGTAAGCAAAATCTTCGTCCCAGGAACCACTGGCAGTATTGCCAATGGGAGTAGCCACATAGAAGCCCCCAATAGAGTTGTCGCTTCCGGTTTGTTGGAAACTGGCGGAATTGGCATCTCCATTTTGAGAAAGACGGGCATCGTTCTGCCCGGCCCCGGCTTGCTGAATGATAGCTTCGCTATGATTGCCAGCATCCTGCTGCAGGATAGCCCGGTTTTCTGCTCCAAACTGGTTGATGGTTGCAGTATGATCACCACCTCTCTGCCCGACAGTAGCTTCATTGCTCTGCGCATAAACTACTCCCGCTGAAAAAACGAAAGCTGCGATGATTGCGATGATCTTGTTCATAATTGAATTTTTATTTGCGTAAATAATTGTGCAACATGATGAATAAGGGAAGGGCAGTGACAGATGCCACTGCCGCCCCCCGTTTCAATGCGCATTATTATTGCTGAACTACATTGATGGTGTTGCTGTTACCTGTAACAGTATTGAATGAACTGTTACCATCAGAGAACTGACCCACAGAAACATTATTCATATGACCCTGGATTTGTACTCC
>JAABSE010000065.1 GCA_011390575.1 Sphingobacteriia bacterium | reverse complement strand
TCTCCGGCCTTGGATTTTTTCCGGTAACAAGTCGAAGCGAAACGGAGCTTTTTGGGAAGTTTGCAGTTTCGCAAAAGCAGAAATCATAAGAAAATACTCGTGAATTAAGTTTTGCGGAACATTCAAACTTCCAGCGAAGTGAGCTTCAGACTTGTCGGAAAATATCCGAAGCCTTGATTTTTTGCTGCTTTTTGATCAAGCAAAAAGCAGAAGAAAGAAAAAATCGGGACACCCATAGTGAAAGGCGCAACTCGATAAACAACTCTCTTAATGGTAGTTATATTTTTAACTGAAAATTTATCCGAAAAAAAGGAAAAGGTTGTTTCGCATATAGAAACAACCTTTTTTTGTAACCGAACGTTACAATTCCTATTCCGTCATAAGGGCAACACCTACCACACCTATACCTGTACTGATAGCCAGCACCGGAGAAACCTCCATCATATAACGTGGCTTCTGGCCTGTAATGGCTTCAATTTCGGCAGCATACCATTTCGCTGTTTCCGGATTCTGTGCATGAAGAATGCAATATCCCCACAATTTTTTGCCCTCTATAAACTTACTGGCATGTGAGAGTGTTTTCTTCAAACTTCCTTTGTAGCTGAACGCTTTGTCAATCATCAATGCTTTACCGGTTTCATCAACAGAAATAATGGGTTTGGTGTTAAGCATACTGCCGATAAATCCTTTGGCGGGGCTTACCCTTCCTCCTTTTACAAACGATTCGAGTGACTTTGCACCTGCAAACAGTTTTACCTTGTCGGTCCATTCTTTGGTTTTCTCCACTACCTGGTCGTGGGGCATTCCCTGTTCAATGGCTTCAGCAACCCTGAGGGCAATCAATCCTGCAGAGCCACTGGTCTGACGTGTATCGAGTACATCAATGGTCTTCTCGCTTTCCTGCTGAATTTTTTCTGCCGCCTTTTTACTGTTGGCAAAAGTGCCACTCAAAACACTGGAAATGTGCAACGCGATAATAGAATCGTAATGGGTGGAAAGATAACTGAAGGTATTGGTAAGGTCTTTTATGGCTGGCTGAGAAGATGTAGGATACACCTCTGAGGTTTTCAGCAGATGAAAAAACTTTTCCTGGGTAATGGTGAGTCTGTCCAGAAACTGGCTTTCTCCAAAAAATACGTTTAGGGGAACTACGTGTATCTGATGATTTTCAATAGTTTCTTTGGGAATGTCGCAGGTAGAGTCAATGACCAGGGCTATGGTATGCTTGCGCCGGTGGGCAATATCGTTTTGTTTTACCATATCGTCTACCTTCTGGTATAGAATGGAACCGACATCTGCAAGATGAGCAAATATTTCCTCGGGTTCGTTGGTATGTATGTGTATCCTCATGCGGGTTTCCGGACCTGCCATTACCACGGAGTCTCCCTTGCCCATCAGGAATTCCTTGATCTGGGCTTTGCCGGTATCTTTCAGCGAAATAAGGGCTTCCGTACAATAGCGGAATTCGCTTTCACCATGCTCTTCCAGTACCACAGCATCTTCGTGCACCGGGGTCGTTTTAAAACTCAGGATCTTTTTTACATTTTCCTTCTGAAAAATCTGGTTGATTCCTTCCAGGAAAATTACAAACCCCTGGGCACCAGCATCCACCACGTTGTTTTTGGCAAGTATTTTTAGTTTCTCAGGCGTGCGTGCAAGAGATTCCTGGGCTTTGACAAGTGATTCCTGCATCAGCTGTTCGAAAGTTTCAAACTTATCACGGAGTTCGTAGATAAATTCTGCCCATTCGCGCAAAACAGTGATAATAGTCCCTTCCACCGGGTTGGAAATAGCCTGGTAAGCATAATCCACTGCTTTCATCATGGCATCAGCAAAAGATGCCAGCGTAACCTCTTTTTTGTCTTCAATCTCATTGCTCATACCATAGAGAAACTGGGCAATGATAATTCCTGAATTGCCCCTGGCGCCTGTTAGAGCCGCTTCAGCAATATTGTTAAAGGTATGTTTGATGTGGTTGCTGGGAGCCGTGTTTTCTACAATTGACCGGAATGTGGAGGCCAGGTTGGTGCCTGTATCTGCGTCGGGTACCGGAAATACATTCATTTTGTTGAGCATTCTCTGGTTTTCAAAAACATTGAATGCTCCTGCCAGAAAGCTGTAATACAATCTTTTACCATCAAGTAAATTCTGCTTACTCGTTTGGGGTGTTTCGTTCATCTGTTTGCTTTTTATAAAATTATGCGAAACACTCATGAAGGAATTCAGAGTGATTTTCGCGCTTATCCGGCGCAAAGATATATCATTTTTTCAAAACCGACCGCAAAGGTTAAACAGGCATTTAAAGTGTAATGGTATGATAAACCAAAGTTTCATGCCCTTATGATCAATTTTTATGGGTGTGAGCAGTATTGCCATTATTTATTTTTAGTGACGGGGCCACTTCAAGTGACCCCGCCACTATTTTGAAATTAGTGGCGGGGTGAGCTGTAGTCACCCCGTCACTTTTGAGTTTCCTGCGGTCGGATGCAATTTCCGTTTTCTCCCGTCTTCGGTCTCGGTCTTCCGTCTCCCGCGCATTAGCCCGGACGGGAACTATGAGTACCGACCGGGCAAGTAGGCTCGTCCGGTGGCGACTGGAATTCGCCTCCGGACTAAATGAAGCATTTTACTCACAATTTATTTCCTGCTGTGAGGATATAAATCCGGAAATCTTCCGGGGTTATACTGATGCATGATTTCGTATATAGCGTC
Source organism: Sphingobacteriia bacterium (assembly GCA_011390575.1). Taxonomy (GTDB): domain Bacteria; phylum Bacteroidota; class Bacteroidia; order Bacteroidales; family UBA7960; genus SKVR01. The sequence continues at coordinate 17,682 of JAABSE010000065.1, read as the reverse complement.
AAAAACGTCTTCGGCATTGGGGTTGGAGAAATAGTCACCATCGCTACTATAAGCTGCCCGGTGGTCTTTAGATGTAACGGTTCCGGGTTTGGCATCCAGATAAAGATACCCGCTTTGCTCTTCCAGTACTTTTTGCATCATATAAGCTGTGGCTCCTCCGGGTACGTCCTCATCAAAGAAAACGATTTTGCTGGTTTTCCTGAGCGACTCAACTATTGTATTGTTTAGATCGAAGGGGAGGAGGGTTTGCACATCAATCAACTCGACAGATATGCCGTATTCACTGAGCTGGTCGGCAGCATCTTCTGCCACCCTCACGCAAGATCCGTAAGTCACCAGGGTAACATCATCGCCTTCTCTGAGGATTTCTGGCTTGCCCAGCGGAACAGTAAATTCGCCAATGTTGTCGGGAAGGGTCTCCTTGAGGCGGTAACCGTTAAGTGGTTCAATAATCAGGGCGGGGTCATCGCTTTGGAGCATGGTATTGTAAAAACCTGCCGCCTGCGTCATATTGCGGGGAACCAGAACATAAACTCCCCTGATGGAGTTGATAACCATGCTCAGGGGACTTCCTGAATGCCAGATACCTTCGAGCCTGTGGCCACGGGTGCTAATGATCATGGGGGCTTTTTGTCCTCCTTTGGTTCGGTAATGCAATGTGGCAAGATCGTCGCTGATTACCTGCAATGCATACAGCAGGTAGTCAAAATACTGGATTTCGGCAATGGGGCGCAAACCGCGCATGGCCATTCCCAATGCCTGACCCAGGATGGTTGCCTCGCGTATGCCAGTGTCGGCAATCCGCAACTCACCATATTTTGCCTGCATCCCTTCCAAAGTTTGGTTTACCCCTCCAATCTTACCTACATCTTCGCCGAAAATGAGGGTTTCAGGATATTTGCCGAAAATGTAGTCGTAGTTTTTTACAAGAATCTCTCTTCCGTTGATGCGCTTGCTGTCATCAGAATACCGTGCTTTAACTTCAGGAACTTTCAGGGCTGCTTTTTCTGATTCACTGTGTATGTGAGAACTGTATCTTTCGGCACTTTCCTGCAGCGTTTGTTCCAGCCATTTGCTTACCTGCATCTTGAGGGATTCTTCTGTGGTACAGGTGTGACAGATAAGCCTGAGGATCTTCTTGGCCGTGCTTACAACATCTTTGCGTATGGGTTCTCCCACACGTTTCAAATCCTGTATGAGGCTGTCTATTTTGTCCACCTTCAGGCATTGACATTGGGTGACATTTACCATGTTGATAAAATCATCACGCATTTGCCTGATGGGTTTCTGGTAATTTTCCCACGCTGTTTTCTTGGCTTCTTTTACCCTTGCTACAGCTTCCTTTTCAAGGGTATCCAGTTCCTGTTCTTCTGCAATTTCATTCTCGAGCATCCATTTGCGCATCTGGTGGAGGCAGTCGTAATCCTTTTCCCACTGCATGCGCTTTTCGTCTTTGTACCGCTCGTGCGATCCGCTGGTAGAATGGCCCTGGGGCTGGGTTACTTCGGTAATGTGAAACAGGACCGGAACATGCTCTTTGCGGCACAACTCAACCCCTTTGCGATAGGTTTCAATCAGTCCGGGATAATTCCACCCTTTTTCTACAAGAATTTCAAAACCTTTATTGTTCTTGTCTCTCTGGAATCCTTTGAGTGCCTCAGAAATGCTTTTTTTGATGGTTTGGTAATCGATGGGCACACTGATGCCGTAACCGTCGTCCCAAACAGACATGGCCATGGGCACCTGCAACACCCCGGCTGCATTCATGGCCTCCCAGAACAAGCCTTCGCTGGTAGAAGAATCGCCGATAGTACCGAAAGCAACCTCATTGCCATCGGAAGAAAAGTTTTTTTGAATGCTCTTGTCGGGATGATGTTTAAAAACTTTCGAAGCCTGTGCCAGCCCTAACAGTCGGGGCATTTGGCCGGCAGTGGGGGAGATGTCGGCACTGCTGTTTTTCTGCTTCATCAAATCTTTCCAGTTGCCTTTTTCATCAAGACTGCGGGTGGCGAAATGGTTGTTCATCATCCGGCCACCATTGGATGGATTGGCTTCCAGGTCGGTGTCGCCATAGAGCTGACTGAATATCTCTTCCAGGGTGGTCATGCCTGCTGCCAGCATGAAGGTCTGATCGCGGTAATAGCCGCTGCGCCAGTCTCCTTCCCTGAAGGTTTTGGCCAAGGCAATCTGGGCAACTTCTTTGCCGTCGCCCATGATGCCGAATTTTGCTTTTCCGGTAAGTGCTTCCCTGCGTCCTAATATGCTTGCCTGGCGGCTTTCATGGGCCAGGCGGTAATCTGCTAATATTTCTTTTTTTTGTTCGGCGGTAAACCGGGTATTCTTAGTGTCTTTTTTGTTTGACATGTTGGATGGTTTATAATATAGGGTGTTCGATGTGTTTTGAATAACTGCTCATTACAAAAATAAAAAAAATGTGATATTGTTCAATATCACATTGGGGTTAACTTTTTTTATTTGTGCATACCCGGAAAAAGAGGTTTATACCCAAACAGTTAAACAATCAAATTGTACTTAGCGCAAATGATTTGTTATCTTATTTGTGTATTAACACTTCTGTTCCATTGTACGTTCATCTTTTGCCTGAACTCTCTGGGCATAACCACTGTTTTTTCTTCAGGTACAAACAATTCGATATATACTTTCTGCCCTCTCCATCCATCTTTTTTATCATAAAAGAACAACGGGTCGAAAACCAGCAACGAGTCCTGTTGCTGTAAATTGTAATTGATAGCTGAAGTATGCTCAATAGCTGCCGACCTGCTCAGTCCCCGGGCTTCGGTGATCACTGTCATACTTATCTGGTCATCCTGGGTGGGTTTGATGTGCAGATTGGGAACTCCGGTGGCTCCAAACTCACCCTCATTCCACATGATTTTCCAATCAGATAACCGGCCTTTATGGTCGTACAGGTTCCAGGCGTTTGCCTGCTGTTTGTTGAAATCCAGGAATATTTCATTGCTCTGTACAGGAGTTACAGTGTATATCTCACTGGAGCTGTATTGGTTAGTGAAGTTTCTTGCTCCGCTGAGGCCGGCAAAAACCAACATGCCAATTCCTGACAACCATAATATAAGCGTAATTATCCCCAGGGCTTTAAAACGGGCTTTGAGATCAAAAAGCAGCTGGATGGCCATCATGAATATCCAGAAAATAGGAATTCCTATAATCAGGAAAATACCTGCTGTGGCCAGCTGGGAGAAGAAAGGGGTGGGTAAGAAAACGCTCAGCACTTCAGGGATGGAAAATTGCAACACACCTGATGAAGCGTAAATAGTGAAGGGGAGAAGAAAAATGGAAGAAACCACAGCCATGAGCATAGAAAAAGCAAATACCAGCAAAATTATACCTGCTGCTATGCCTAATGCTCTTGCCAGGCGGTTGCCTGCTTCACTAACACGTTTTTTTTTTGACTTGCTTTTAAAACTGTCACGGGTTTCCCTGGAAAACTCTTTGAGGTTGTCTTTGATCTCGTTGAGCTCTTCTCTGATGGATTTCTCAATATTGGATATATTGACTTTTTCACCACGCATTTCCAGCCTTTCGGCCGTGGTGGTGGCTTTGGGGACCACAATCCACAGGATAATATAGAGTAAGGGACCAAATCCGTAAACGAAAGTGAAGACCACAAAGGCTGCCCTGATCCAAACCGGGTCAAGATTAAAAAATGCACCCAGTCCTCCGGCAACCCCTGCAAGGTATTTGTCGTCAGGATCGCGGAACAGACGTTTCTCGGTTTTTTCATTGTAGCTGCGGCCTTTCCTGGTTTTTTCAGATGGCTCCTCTGATTCGTCAAACTGCTCGGGCTCTCCAAGTTGTTCAACTACATCCTGAACGTCGGAAAGGGTGATGACCGTTTTTGCGGCGGTTATCTTTTCCTGAAACATTTCTGCTATCCGGCTTTCTATATCCGAAAGGATCTCATCGGTTCCGTCTTCTGAAGAGAGGTTTTCTCTTATGCGGGCCAGGTATAGGTTGAGCCTCTCATAAGCATCTTCATCTATGTGGAATACGATTCCGCTGATGTTGGCGGTTACAGTTTTCTTCATGACTATTATTTTTTTAAATTTTTGTTTATGTGATTATTGGATTGTGGATGATTTGCTTGAAACAGTTTTTTCAACTGCCATTTGCAGTTCGTGCCAGGTTTTGCGAAGCTCTCTCAGGAATTCTTCTCCCAGCGGTGTGATTTTATAATACTTGCGCGGAGGACCGCTGGTTGACTCTTCCCAGCGATAGGTGAGCAGACCCTCCTTTTTCAGCCGGTTCAGCATAGGGTAAATCGTCCCTTCCACCACCAGCAGCTTTGATTCTTTTAAGGTGCCAATGATTTCCGATGTATATGCTTCCTGACCTGAAAGCAACGACATGATGCAAAACTCAAGCACTCCTTTGCGCATCTGGGCTTTTGTGTTTTCTACATTCATACTTGCAAAATTTTTATGCAAATATAAACTAAAAAATAGTACTATGCAATACAAGGTACTAAAAAAATTGAATTTTTTTTATTCCGGGTGTTGAAAAGTGTTTCTTCCGATAAGCTGAGGTATTATAATCAAAGTTTTTAATAAGAATAGTACCTTTACCGGCAATTCTCAATTTTACACCCTATTGGTTTTAATTTCAATAAAATATTTTTTTTGTGAAAAAAGCTCTTTTACTGCCTGTTTTGATTTTCGTAACTACCTGTATTCATTCTCAAAATATTGACAACCTTTATTTTGGCACAGATGCATCTTTGGAGGTTGTTTCCTGGAACATCGAGTGGTTTCCCAAAAACGATCAGATTACGGTGGATTATGTCACTGATATCATAGTCAATATGGATGCTGATATCATTGCCGTGCAGGAAGTAAGTGATACTGTTTTTTTTAAGCAATTGCTTAACAATCTGGACGGGTATACCGGTTTTTTTAAATCAAGCTATTTTGCCGGTCTGGCCTACATCTATAAGAATGCCGACATTGTAGTGAATGACATTTACGAGATTTATACCAACCAGCCTTACTGGAGGCCTTTCCCCCGATCTCCGGTGGTGATGGATTTTCAATTCAAGGGCGAAAATTATATTGTTATCAATAACCACTTTAAGTGTTGCGGTGATGGATACATGGATTTGTCAGATGACTGGGATGAGGAAACCCGCCGGTTTGATGCCATGAACCTCTTGAAAGAATATGTCGATACTCATTTTAATGACAGGAAAGTATTGATAGTGGGCGATTTGAACGACATCATTACTGATAACTGGGATCACAATGTGTTCAGAAACGTGATGGATGACGAGGAAAATTACTTGTTCGCTGATTACGATATTGCGCAAGAGAATACAGGCTATTGGTCATATCCGTCATGGCCATCCCATCTGGATCATATAATCATTACCGCTGGACTGTTTGATGCATTTTCTGCTCCTTTTACTTATGTGCGAACATTGAGAGTTGAAGACTATCTGCCGGGAGGATGGGGTGAATATGATCAGAACGTGTCGGATCACCGACCCGTAGCTATGCGGTTCCTCGCCGGACAAAACCTGTTGCTGGGTAAGGATTTTGAAGATCAGGAGATGTTGTCGGGAGGTTGGACACAGCACAATGTTACAGGGGAGGCAAACTGGCAGGTGCCTGTTAATCAATTCGGGCTTTATAATTCTTATTTTGGTTACATCAATGGATACAATGCCGGTGCACAGGAAAACGAAAACTGGTTGGTTTCTCCGCCGGTTTATAAAGAAGATGACCAAAACCTGCAGTTTTCATTCTGGAACACATCAGGATATTCAGGTCCTCAGCTGGAAGTTTTCTATGCCCTGGATTATGAGGATGACCCTTTGTCTGCTACCTGGGTAAGAATGGATGAGGTTAATCTTCACGATGGGGAAATCTCCTGGGAATGGTTTTATTCTGGAGAGATTAACCTGGGAGATTTACCGGTGGGGACGGTTCATTTCGCATTTAAATATACCTCCACCGCTGACGAGGCGGCTGCCTGGGAAATTGATGATATTATGGTGACCGGCAACGCTCAGTCTTTTGAGATTACCGCCAATGCATTTCCTGTGCAAAGCGGAACCATCAACGGAACCGGAACCTATGGATATGGAGAGGTTGCTTCTTTAACTGCTACTCCGGAAGACGGCTATCGCTTTGTTAGCTGGCAGGAAAATGACAATGAAGTTTCTACGCAGGAAACCTTTTCGTTTTCAGTTTCACGTGACCGAATCCTTACTGCCAATTTTGAAACTGAAACCGGCATAGCAAACCATAACAACATCGTTAAGATCTATCCCAACCCGGCTAATAACATCTTGTTTGTTGAAGGTACAAGCCAACAGTCCGTGATAAAGATTTTAAATGTTGTCGGAGTGGTGGTATCTGAACAGTCTTTAACATCCGGGTCACTGGATATCAGTAGCCTGTCTTCGGGGGTTTATTTCCTTAAAATTGAACAGGGAAGCAACGTGATAATGGAGAAATTTGTGAAACAGTAAAGTTTATCCAGGTAATACGCCATTCTTCGTTTTACCACTTCTGTAAAATCCCAAATGGGATTCTGATGCAATCAAAAAAAAACCTTCCCCGAATCGGAGAAGGTTTTCAAAATCAGAGGATTTCAGATTTAATTTTTTTCCAGGTATTCCAGCGCGAGCTTGTAAACATTTTCTGCTGTGTAGCCCAGTTTTTCGTCCAGCACTTTGGCGGGTGCAGAATAGCCAAAACCTGTCATGCCAATGGATTTCCCTTTGGCGCCTACCAGTCCGGACAGGGTAGAGGGGAGGCCTGCTGTGAGACCCATGATGGGAAGTCCGGAAGGGATAACTTCTTCCTGGTATTGCGCGGATTGTTCACGGAAAAGCCCTTCGGAAATAACCGAGGAAACCTGTATTTTCAACCCTTTTTTCTCTCTGAGCATTTGTGCGCCGGCATAAAGTGTCGCTACTTCCGAGCCATTGCCAACCAATACAAGGTCAATATCATCCTGATCTTTGTCTACTACATACCCTCCTTTTTCAGCGCCGAGGGCTTCTTTGTAACGGTTTTCTCTGGCCGGCAAATCAGGAATGTTCTGGCGTGACAGTATTAGGGCTGTGGGAGTTTGGGTATTCTCCAGTGCCATTTTCCATGCCACGTTGGTTTCCATGGCATCTGCCGGGCGCAGGGCCAGGAAGCTGCGGTTGTCGCTATGGTTTTTCATTTGTTCCAGCAGTCTCAATTGCGCCTCTTGCTCAATGGGCTGATGGGTAGGGCCGTCTTCTCCCACGCGGAAAGCATCGTGAGTCCATACATATTTTACCGGAAGTTCCATGAGGGCTGCAAGGCGCACGGCAGGTTTCATGTAATCAGAAAAAACAAAGAAGGTTCCGCACACGGGAATCACACCGCCATGCAGAGCCATTCCGTTGGCCATGGCCGCCATGGTAAGCTCCGATACTCCGGCTTGCAGGAAGGCACCCGAAAAATCACCTTTTTTAAACTGGGTGGTCTTTTTCAGAAAGCCATCTGTTTTGTCACTGTTGGAAAGGTCAGCGGAAGCCACAATCATATTTTCCACTTTTTCAGCAAAATGGGCCAGGATGGTTCCTGAGGCGGCACGGCTGGCAATGTCTTTTTTCTGTTCAATGGCCGAAAAGTCTATTTCAGGGGCTTTGCCGCTGTAAAAGAAATCAAGCTTTTGAGCAAGTTCGGGATTTTCGGATGTCCATTTTTTCAACTGCTCGTTGTAATTTTTTACATGCTCCCTTTTGCGGGTTTTGATATCATCCCAGAATTTTTGCACATCATCAAAAACCACGAAAGGATTTTCAGGGTCACCCCCCAGGTTTTCAATGGTTTTGGCAAAGGATGCTCCGGCTCCCGAGAGGGGTTGTCCATGCGTAGATACCTGTCTTTCAAAACTCTTTCCTTCTTCGGTTACTGCTCCTTTTCCCATGATGGTCTTGCCAATGATAAGCGTGGGGCGCTCCTTTTCAGCATGTGCATTTTTGAGGGCATCTCTGATGGCCTGTGGGTCATTACCCTCAATTGTCATCACGTTCCAGCCCCATGCCTGGTATTTCATAGCAGTATCTTCGTGGCTTACTGCACTGGTCTCAGAAGAGAGTTGAATATCGTTGGAGTCGTAAAACATGATCAGGTTGTTCAGCCCCAGGTAGCCCGCCGTGCGCCCTGCTCCCTGGCTGATCTCCTCCTGGATACCCCCGTCGGAAATAAAAGCATAGGTTTTATGGGCATGGATTTCACCAAATCTTTCCACCAGAAATCTTTCAGCAATGGCTGCACCCACAGCATTGGTGTGGCCCATTCCCAGAGGGCCTGATGTGTTTTCTACCCCATGTGACTGGTGTACCTCGGGGTGCCCCGGTGTAATACTGCCCCACTGGCGGAAATTTTCCAAATCTTCCATCTTGTAATAGCCCGCCAGAAGCAGAATAGAATAGAGCATGGGAGACATATGGCCGGGATCCAGAAAGAAGCGGTCGCGGTTGCGCCATTTGCCGTTGTCGGGATCAAAATTGAGAAATTCCGAATACAGGATATTGACAAAATCAGCTCCCCCCATGGCTCCCCCCGGGTGGCCTGATTTTGCTTTTTCCGGCATAGCGGCAGATAATATTCTGATGTTGTCGGCAGAACGGCCAATAATCTTTTCCATAAAAAATAAGTGTTTCTTGCGTTTATAATGATTTGAAGTTGTTAGGGTCACTTGCAGGGGCAAAATTACTAAAAATGAGTAATGAGCACATCATAAATCCGGGCCGGGTATTGTAAAACATGCCCGGTCGGGACTCTAAGTTCCCGTCCGGGCTAAGGCATTGCTTCGCTTTTTGGTCCGGAGGCGAGCAAAAAAATCGCCACCGGACTTTGCAGCTGAACTGAGCTATGGCAATAACACGTGTGGATGATTTTAACTACGCGGCAAGGCTGCAAGGAAAAACTTTGTTGGGACTTACTAAGGGAAATGGGTTTTAACCTTATTTGCAATTCGCGAATCGTGAATTATTGATTATGAGATGCTTTTCAACCAATTCAGGAAAGCTGGATTTTATCTTTACGTAACATTTACAGGTATTTCTATTTACAGTAGAAAAAATCGTGTGATACCATTAGCTGGAAGATTTATTTCGGGTTAGTTGCAAATGGAATTAAAATGTTAAAAATTTGCGAACCATGCAGGATGTAAAAGTAAGATGATGAGTGTTTTATGTGATTGGAGAGAATGTTGTTTGTGCTTTATGCAGGGCATTTGAACATTATTCTAAGGGAAAAACCCGTTTTATTGCAAAAAACATATATTTTTGTTTTTGGGAAATTTAACAATAAAACCATTTCGTGTATGAAAAAATCCGGCCTCCTAATCATGTTGTTTCTTCTGGTTCTGAATAGTTTCAGTCAGAAGATAAATTCCGAAGAATTAATTAAAACGGGAATCAGTCTTTTCGGTGAGGAAAAGTACGAAGAAGCCATTAAGACCTATCGAATGGTTCATGAAAATGATTCCAATTATACCTGGATGCTGGCTGAGCTGGCACTAACCTATATACAAACCGAAAAGTATGACAGTGCGGTATATTACGCTGATTTAGGTTTGTTGGAACCTTCCCGGCAACGTCAACATTTGATTCGCACCAAAGGAACGGCATATGATTTAATGAACCAACCCCAAAAAACCATTGAGGTTTATTCTGAGGCCATTGAGTTGTATCCATACTCACATACCCTGCATTTCAACCTGGGTGTCACCTATAAAAAAATCGAAGATTACCCTAATGCAGTAAAGTGTTTTCAGGAAGCATTAAGGTGCAATCCTTTCCATGCATCCAGTCATTTACTGTTGGGACTAATTATGGCAAGACAAGGATACTTTGCCAAAGCGCTGCTGTCATTAGAGACCTTCCTGGCCATAGAGCCCTATAGTGAACGAAGCAATGATATACTGGTGTATGTTGAAAATATCTCATCAAATTACCTTGACCCCGACTCTGGCGGTCCTATTGAACCCTTTCTTGATAATGAGCTTTTTGACGAACTGGATCACCTGATAAAATCAAAGGTGGTTCTCAATAGTCGCTACAAAGCTCCAATAGACTTTGATGCCAGTGTGGTAAAACAAACTTCATTGCTTTTCCAGTCGCTCCCCTTTGATACCGAATCAGACGATTTCTGGGTGCAGATGTATTTCCCGTTTTTTAAAGCAATTAAAGATGGAGGACATATTGAGCCATTTTTATATACACTATTGCGCTCCACGGGCAATGAATCCGTTATTAAATACAATGAGAAAAATCAAAAGGCCTTGAATTCCTTATATAGTTGCGGAAGTTATCTTTCACTTATCAAGAACCAACGTTCTGTTGAAATCGATGGTGAAAATGTAATGATGTCATGTGCCTATTATGAAGATGGAACTTTGCATGTGATGGGCAATACTGATAATGATGGGAAGGACTACGGTTTATGGAAGTTCTTTCACCCCAACGGAGAATTAATGTCAGTAGGATACCAGGTCAATGATTTTAAAGATGGTAAATGGGAGTATTATACTGATAGTGGTATTCTGGAAATGACCGAACATTATACTGAAGGAATTTTGAACGGAGAGTTTAAAAATTATCACATTACCAATGGGGTGAGCCTGGCAGCCAATTTTGAAAATGATTTGCTGGAGGGAGAGGCACACTGGTACAATGTTTATGGAGGCACCACCAGGATTGTTAATTTTGAGAATAATTATCCACAGGGTCTGGCAAGAACTTTCTTTTCGTCTTCTATGCCCAAAGAGCACTATTATTACAATGACAATGAGATTGATGGTGAATATTTGTCGTATCACCCAAATGGTCAAATAGCTATCAGTGGTTTTTATAAAGCAGGAAAAGAGGATGGAGAGTACCTTGAATATTTCTCCAATGGGCAGCTCAGTGTGAAGGGGTTTTATGAAAACGGACTTGAGGCAGACAATTGGTCTTATTATTATCCCAGTGGAGTAAGGAAAATTGAGAAAACCATGGCTAATGGGAAGCCTGTTGGAATAGTAAAGGAATATTTTTACAATGGTACTTTGAATATCCAACGCACCTACAATGAATCTGGTGAATTGCATGGCTCAACTGTTATTTACGATCATCATGGAAATAGAATTGCAGAAGAAGAATACCTCGATGGTGTGATTATAGGGGTTACATCTGATTTTCAGAATCCCGGGGGTCCGGCAGTATTTAGTGACCCTGATGGTTCATTCAGTTTTTCAATCTTTTATCCTGATGGGGGTGTCAAATCAACAGGCCAGTTTGAAAATGGAAAATTAAAGGGTGAATGGTTGAGTTATTATAGAAACGGAAACCCACTCCAAAAACTTAATTACAATGATGGAATGCTTAACGGAGAAATTCAATTTTTTCACCCCAACGGTAACCCTGAATCCATACTCACTTACGAAAATGGAATGCTTCAGGGGAATTACATGAGTTATTTGCTGGACGGAACGATCGAAGCTACAGGGTATTATAGTAATAATGCGCAAGATTATTTTTGGACATATTTTTACCCTAATGGAAATGTAAACTCATCCAGCTATTTTCAGAACGGGGATATCACTGGTTGGCTCACCTCTTATACTGTTGATGAAAAAATAAATCACAGGCTTAGGTTTATTGACGGATCATTGGTAAGGCAAATGCTTTTTGACCCTGCTCAGCAAGTGGTGTTGGATACAGATTTTCTCGAAAGCACATCATTCCGTATCAAGCATTCAAAAGATCATGTGTTGGCAGAAAGTACTTTGGTGGAAGGAGAACACAACGGAACTTTTACCTGGTATCAACCAAATGGAAGTATACTCTCCCAACGCGAACGAATCAACGGGAAGGACACCGGTGAATACAAGTATTTCAACCCTGAAGGTAAACTGCTGTCAATCGGATATTATATGGATGGAGAAAAAGATGGGCTGTGGACAGATTACTACGATAGTGGCCAAAGGAAATCAGAAGAAAAGTACTTCCTGGGAATGAAAGATTCTTTGCATACTCACTATTTTGAGAATGGAAATGTAAGATTGGTAGAATCCTACTTTAATAATGAACTTGACGGAGACCTCTTTTTATATGATATTGATGGTGAGCTAATGGTGAAAATCATTTATGCTGAAGACGAAATAACGGGATATCAGTACATGAAAAACGACATGTTGTCAGATATAATACCCTTTACCGAAGAAAACCAAACCATCATAGCCTGGTATAACAATGGTCAGAAAAGTTATGAACAACACTTCAAGAATTTCGTACCTCATGGATCACAGGTAAAATACTACTCTACAGGTAAAATCATGGAACAGAAAGAATACGAAAATGGTTTGCTTAATGGTAAAAGTGAGTTCTTTTATCCCGATGGAAATTTAAGAATCCGGTACTTCTGTAAAAATAACCTTTATGAAGGCGAATATACCAGATATTGGGAATCGGGTAACCTTAAAAGAATTACTACTTATCTGCATGATGAAAAACATGGAGAAACAAGACATTTTGATAAAGAAGGTAATCTTGAAAAAACAGAGTTGTATTGGAGTGGCAATTTTATAGGTTTTAAACAATAAAAAAATGAGAAGTTTATTTTTGATTTTATTGTTTGTTTTAACTACTTTATCTGTATCGTCCCAACGTGTGATCAGGACTGAAAACATCAAAAAAGAGTTCCTGGAGTATAATGCAGTAATAACAGAAAACCAAGTGAACTATGTCTTTGATATTGTTAGCGATTCACTTTCTGTGGTACAGCAAGATGAAAAAAAGGTTTTGATTTTAAATAATCATGCATTGGCCTTTACCAATGATTATATATATTACAATTCCTTTAGCCGGGTTGAGAATATTGAAGCATATAGCCTTGTTCCAAAAGCTCGTGGCAACAGATATACCAAACTGAAAGTTGAACATTTTAAAGAGTCGCACGACAGGGATAATAGTGTTTTTTATAACGACACCAAAACCATGCAATTTGCATATCCTTCTGTAGGAGAGGGGGTAGTTACTTCTTTGGGCTATACCACAGTATATCAAAATCCCAGATTCATCGGACAGGGTTTTTTTCAATCATTCATTCCCGTTGTAAGTTCAAAGGTTGTTGTTAAAGTCCATAAAGATATCAAAATAGGCTACAAGCTTTTTAACGAGGATGGATTTGACCTCAGTTTTGAGCAATATACCAAAGGGAAATATACTTATTATGAATGGGAAGCAAAAGATGTTTTGCCCTACAGATATGTAAATTCCCGACATTTTGGTGTCAGACATCATAGTCCTCACATTTCATTGTATGTAGACGAGGTAACCATCAATGGACATGTGAAGAAGTATTATTCAACCGTTGATAACTTATACTGGTTTTACCAGGACCTTTTGAAAGATATGGAAAATGATGCTTCAGACGAAATGGTTCTGGTGGTCAATGAAATTACTGAAGGACGCTCTGATCGGGATAAAGCAAAAGCTATTCTTTATTGGGTTCAGAATAATATCAGGTATGTAGCTTATGTTGACGGATATAAGGGATTTGTCCCTGCCTCTCCTGCAGAGGTATTCAGCAAGCGGTTTGGCGATTGCAAAGGGATGTCGGTTTTGATTCAGAAAATGATGGAGCTGGCTGACCTGCCCGCTTATTTATCGTGGGTAGGCACCCGCAGTATTCCATATTCCTACCATGAATGTCCTTTGCCGGCTGTTGATAACCACATGGTGGTTGCTACAATACTGGGTGATACTACTTTTATTCTCGACGGGACATTCAATCATCTTGATTTTGGTATGTATCCATATAACATACATGGAAAAGAAGTTTTAATCGGATTAGACGAACAAGAATACCGGATTTTTGAAGTTCCGGTAGCGCCTGCCTCCATGAGTATGGTATACGATTCCGTGGCCATTTCTTTGGATGGCAATTCCCTTATCGGAAGGGGAAAACGCGAACATTCCGGGTTTAACAAGATGGAACTGGCATATGCATTGGCTGGAGTAAAAGAGGACGATTATAATAAAAGGTTTTCTGTACTTTTTGGAAAAGGAAATAATAAATTCAGGGTGGAGAATTATGAGGTGGAGAATATCTTTGAATCTGACAAACCCACAATCGTTCATTATGATTTTCAACTCGATGATTATGCAATTGTAATGGATGATGAGATATATGTTAACTTAAATCTATCCAGGACTTACCAAAACATGAAAGTGGACACTGCCCGGCAGTTCTCTCCTGTATTAAACGATTTCTTTTTCACTGAAAAACACATTACAAAGCTTGAAATTCCGAAGGGGTATGAAGTAAGCTTTATACCCCAAAATGACACAATTCATTATGATGATTTTAGTATATCATTTACCTATAATCAATTTGATGATTTTGTAATATGCGAGAAAGAAATTGTGTTCGAATTTTTAGGAATATTCGAGGATAAATTGCCTGACTGGAATGCAATGATTGATAGACTCAGTACAAATTATCGTTTATCAGTAGTGCTTAGCAAAACGAATAATCCATAATCTGAAAGGTATCCTGTTAGCAATTAAGTTAGTTTTTAGAAGTATGGATGTCCTTAAAAAAACCTTACGTAATAACCTGTACCAATAATCCATATAAAAAATAAAAGATATGAATGTTAGAAATTTGATTGCACTCCTTATGTGCCTGCTGTCTGTGCATATAGTATATACCCAGGAGATACCCGTCGGTTTTATTTGGACAGAAAATCCGGGATTCTCTGATATTTTGGAGGAATACCAAAATGAAAATGTAGTAGGAATATTTCTGAATGAGAAATACGAATTTTTCTATAATCCTGAAGGGGAATTGCATCATAAACATTCTCTGCATCGTCGGTTTCGCCTCAACGACAGTGAGGCGGTAGATAATTTTAATAAAATCTCAATTCCATTGTCCAATGTGCTCGAAGTAAAGGAGATAAGAGCAAGAGTAATCAAACCTGATGGTAGATTGATCGAATTCGACAAAAACAATATCAAAGAGATTATTGATGAAGACAGTGGTAATAACTTCAAGATATTTGCCATTGATGGTATCGAAACCGGCGATGAAATTGAATATCTCATTGTGAAAGAAGTTGCAGGAGGTGTTTTTGGAAGGGCGTTTTTTCAATTCGAGTATCCTTTGCAAAAAGCCTCCTTTGAACTGATAACTCCTTCCAATCTCATTTATGCTGCAAAAGGCTATAACGGATTTCCGGATGCCGTTTCGAATGAAATGGAAAACGGAAGCAACAGACTCTTTAGTACACAGGAAAACATCACTGCATTGAAAGATCTGGAATACGCCTATTTTCATCCCCGTAGAGCAAGAATTGAATTCAAACTCGAACATAATCTTTTAGTAGGGCAGGCAAAATTGCTCACCTGGAATGATGCTTCTCAAAGAATTTATGAAATGATGTATCAGGAGGTGAATCCGAAAACCATTAAAAGGTGGATGAAAACCATAGATGTAAAAGAAGGAACTCCATTTGCCCAGGCTGCCCGGATTGAAGAGTATATTAAGAGCAATGTATTTCTCCAGGAATATAATATGCCGGAATTCAGTGACCTTGATTTTGTCAGAACCAACAATGTGTCAGGAGAACAGGGGATTATTCGACTTTATGTAAATCTTTTTAAAGAATTAAATATAGAACACGAGATTGTTGTTACTGCTGACCGCACCGTCATTCCACTCGATCCTGATTTTGAATCATGGAATTACCTCGAAAAGTATTTGATCTATCTGCCCGGTGAAGATGCTTATATTGATCCGTATGATGATTTTAACCGTATCGGGTGCATTGAAGGGGAGTATACTTCAACTCACGGGCTTTTCATAAGCCTTGTTACCCTTGGTTCTTTTGAATCAGCAGTGGGAAAGATTAAATATATTGAGCCTACTCCCTTCAACTACAATTTTGATCACATGAATATCGAAATAACTATTGATGTTGACAATGCAGAAACCAGGATTATGAATACAAGAGGATTTAAAGGTTTAAGCGGGGGTAGCCTTGCAAAGATATATCCGGTTATTGATAAAGAGCGTAGGCAGGAATTCTTAAAAGATATGATGGAAACCAAAGCTCCTAATCCTGTCTATAATTCACTCGACGTTTTGGAGAAAAGCAATGTAGATTTTCTTCAGGATGCTGAATTTGTTATATTTAGTGATTTCACATCTCAGTCCTTTATTGAAACGGCTGGTAACAGGCTTTTGTTAAAGGTGGGTGAGAGTATTGGACCGCAGAAGGAATTGTATCACGACGAAGAAAGAGAATTTGGTGGGGACTCAGGGTTTAACCGTTGGTTTTACAGAAAGATTACGGTTGTGGTTCCTGATGGGTACCGCATTATTAATCCGGAGGCTGTAGATATGGAAATCTTGGAAGGAAACGAGGATGAGAGCGTTTTTGCTTTTATTTCATCCCATTCATTGCAGGGCAATAATTATATAATTGAGATCGACGAGTATTATAAGAAGGTAGAAGTTCAACCCGCACAATTTGAAGGTTTCAGAGAAGTTATCAATGCCGCTGCCGATTTTAACAAAATAGTATTGGTGTTGGAGGAAATCTGATATTCATATGCTTTTCCGCAACCCAATTACCCCGTACAGTCATTTTGGCAGTCATTGCACAGTGGCACATCCTTTGACATGAGCAGGACGTTAAAAATATGTTGAATAAAATAAACTGCTGATAACCATGCGTAAAGGTAAAATTAACGTCCAGACGGAGAATATTTTTCCCATTATTAAAAAATTCCTTTATTCCGACCACGAAATATTTCTGCGTGAGTTGGTTTCCAATGCTACTGATGCCACACAAAAACTTAAAACCCTTTCTTCAATAGGTGATTTTAAAGGTGACTTGGGTGATATCAGCATTGAAGTGAAGCTTGATGCCAAAGCCAAAACGCTGACCATTAGCGATAAAGGTATTGGGATGACCGCTGAAGAGGTGGAAAAGTACATCAACGAAATTGCCTTTTCCAGTGCCGAGGAGTGGATTGACAAAGCCAAATCTGCCGGAGAGAAAAACGGAATTATCGGGCATTTTGGCCTTGGATTTTATTCTTCTTTCATGGTAGCCAAAAAGGTAGAGATTCACACTCTTTCATGGAAAGAAGGTGCCCAGGCGGTGAAGTGGGAATGTGAAGGCAATCCCGAATTCGAAATCACTGATATTGAGAAGAAAGAGAGAGGAACCGATATCGTGCTGCACATTGCTGACGATTCTCTCGAATTTCTGGAAGAAAGCAGGATTTTGACTCTGCTGAACAAGTACTGTAAATTCCTGCCCGTAGAAATCATTTTTGGTACAGAAACCGAGCATAAGACCGAAAAGGACGAAAAGGGGGAAGACAAAGAGGTGAAGATTGAAAAGCCTCGTATTATCAATAATACCAAGCCTGCATGGACACAAAAACCTGCCGATCTTAGTGAGGAAGACTACAAAAGCTTCTACCGTGAGTTGTATCCCATGACTTTCGAAGAGCCTTTGTTCAATATTCACCTCAACGTGGACTATCCTTTTACCCTGACCGGGATATTGTACTTCCCCAAGGTGAAACAGAATTTCGAAGTGCAGCGCGACAAAATCCAGCTTTACAGCAACCAGGTTTTTGTTACTGACTCT